>NZ_JAPVZO010000001.1:0-257357 GCF_041432445.1 Streptococcus sp. 27098_8_69
GGATGTAAATGGTCATCCGAGATTTTTTAAATAATAATAGTATGATAAAACTGTTAGCCACCATACCTTTTCTAAAGATAAGAACAAAAAGTTACCTCTGGTCACAATCTTGTGATAATTTACATTCTCTTAACAAAAAAGTTTTTTGCTTACACGATTAAAACAAATAGTGTATAATTGAAACTGTTTTTGAAAGGAGAAGAAAATGACTGAAAAACAAATGAAAACATTGGGTTGGATTGCAACCTTTATGTCTGTTATGATGTATATCTCATATATTCCTCAAATTATGAACAACCTTGCAGGTCAAAAAGGAAACTTTATCCAGCCAGCAGTAGCTGCAATTAACTGCAGTCTTTGGGTTTACTACGGTCTCTTTAAAAAAGAACGTGATATTCCTTTGGCAGCAGCCAATGCACCAGGTATCGTTTTTGGGATTATTACCGCTTTAACGGCTTTAATTTAATACAGAAAAAAAGCAATTAGCAGAATGAACTGTTAGTTGCTTTTTAATATTTTACAAAATATATTTCTCAATAGCGCGTGCAACACCATCTTCTTCGTTGTTGGCAGTTACGGCATCGGCAAGAGATTTGACGTGGTCGCTGGCATTTCCCATGGCAATCCCAAGCCCTGCAAATTCTAACATCTCAATATCGTTATTGGCATCACCCATGGCCATGATTTCAGAAGGTTGAATATCTAAAATCTCAGTCAAGCGAGAAAGAGCTGAAGCTTTTGTTGTACCAAGCGGCATTGCTTCATAGATAACTGGTTGTGAACGAACTCCGCTAAATCTCTGACAAAGTTCATCAGCAAATTGTTGTTCAAAATCATCTGTTTGTTCTTTTGTACCTAAGAACATACCCTGGAACATGCGATATTTACCACTGGTAGCTTCCTCTAGTGAAATTTCAGTCAGGTCAGAAAAGACAAGTGTCGCATCGTATTTTACGATAGGATTTGGTTCGCCTCCGAGAACGAAGTAGTGTTCCTCGTCAAAGAGAGTCAATTGGACCTCACTCTTTTCAGCAAGATCATTCAGGTATTCAATGTCTGATTTGCTAAGTTCTCTCCAGTCAACCAGTCCCCAATCACTAGTTTGGTGGGTAGAACAACCATTGTTGACGATGACGTATTCATTCTGCAAATCAAGACCAAGTTTCTTATAGTAGGGAAGAACTCCAAAGAGAGGGCGACCAGTACAAAGAACCAGTTTAACACCTTTGTCGATAGCCTTATGAATGGCATCAATATGAGCCTGAGGGATTTCCTTGGCTTCGTTGAGTAGAGTTCCATCCATATCAAGAGCAAGTAATTTAATCATAGTATTTCCTTTTCACGTATTTTGTCTATATTATAGCATATTTTGGATGAAATAAGGATTACTATGTCAATTTAGGATGTTTCAATTACAATTCATGATTTGAAGAAGCTTTTTGGCAAATATATGCTATACTAAACTTGCAATATACTGATAATGGATAAAAAAGCAGAGGACTTATCATGAAAAGAAGAACAGTACAGATTTTACTAGCCTTGTTAGTAATTATTTATAGGAAGACATGGTTTTGGTGGATTTTTAATCATTTTGCAGGTAGGCTTGTACCTGCTAGTAGAGAATTTTTTCAAATTCTTGCTTTTTTAGAGTTTAGCGTTACTTTTCTAGCTATTCTTTATTTACTAGTATTCGAAGGTAGGAAAATTCTTGAGTTGAAGTGGAAATGGAGATATCCAGTTTATTTGATTCTTGCTTATGGTGTCAATTATCTTTTAGATATTGCATTGTCCTTTTTAACCCCAGCAACGTCCAATCAAATTGCTTTAAATGAATTGACTGAGATGACAGGGCAACAAGAGTTACCTTATCTTTTACTTATTGTTTGTCTGCTAGGACCAATTACAGAAGAATTGGTATATCGAGGAGTTCTGATGAATACATTTTTGAAAGATTCACCTTGGTATGGAGATGTTTTACTATCAGCCTGTGTCTTTGGCTATGTGCATGTCAGTTCAGGTTTAACACCACTCGCCTTTTTCACCTATGCAAGTGGTGGAGCAATTTATGCATTCCTCTACCGAAAAACTCACTCTCTCTATTATCCCATTTTACTCCATATCATGATTAACATTGCTGCATTTTGGGAATTATGGGTACTCTTGTTTTCTGGTAGGTAAATAATAAAAAGTCGGATATTATTCCGACTTTTTTTGATATGGGACAGGTTAAAAATAGGGCTTTATACCAATCTGTTTTGACTTAAAAAATGATATAATAAAAGGTAATGACAAAAACAAATGAGGCAGAGATGAAACTACTTTATACAGATATTCGGACTTCTTTGACAGAAATCCTAACCAAGGAGGCTCAAGGACTAGTTGACCAAGGCAAACGAGTCTTTTATATCGCCCCTAACTCTCTTTCTTTTGAAAAGGAACGTGCCGTGCTGGAGTGCTTGAGTCAGCAGGCTTCTTTTGCGATTACAGTCACGCGCTTCGCACAAATGGCTCGTTATTTGGTTTTAAACGATATACCCGCGAAGTCAAGTCTCGATGATATTGGTCTGGGTATGGCTTTTTATAAATGTTTGTCTGAGATAGACGCTAAGGATTTGCGTGTTTACGGGGCTATTAAGCAAGATCTGCAATTCATCCAGCAACTAATTGAGATTTATCACGAAATGACAACTGCTAAGATGAGCTTTTTGGATTTAGAAAGTCTAGCTGACGCTGATAAACGTTCTGATTTACTCTTGATTTTTGAAAAGGTAACAGCTTATCTCAATCAAGGTCAAGTTTCACAAGGAAGCCCATTATCGTATCTGATTGATGCTATCGAAGAAAATAAAGTAAGTAGTGATTTTAGTCAGATTGCCCTAGTTATTGATGGTTTTACTCGTTTTTCTGCAGAAGAGGAACACCTAGTGGATTTGCTCCATCGTAAGGGTGTTGAAATTGTTATTGGGGTTTATGCGACTAAAAAAGCTTATACAAGTCCTTTTACTGAAGGGAACCTCTATCAAGCCAGTGTTGAGTTTTTACGTCAGTTAGCTTTTAAATATCAGACCAAGGCAGGAGATACATGTCAAGAACAGGAAAAGCTTGATGCTTTTGCCAAGGCCTCAAAATTACTGGAAAGTGCTTATGATTATTCTGAAATCAGTTTGGAAGTGGATGCTAAGGATAGAGAAGACTTGCAAATCTGGTCTTGTCTGACACAAAAAGAAGAGCTGGAGTTAGTTGCTCGTAGTATTCGCCAGAAATTGCACCAAGATTCAGAACTTAGTTATAAGAATTTTCGTATCCTGCTAGGAGATGTAGAGTCTTATAAACTGTCTTTGCAGACAATATTTAATCAGTATCAGATTCCATTTTATCTGGGTAAGAGTGAGTCCATGGCTCATCATCCTTTAACGCAATTTGTAGAATCCATCGGACGTTTGAAACGATACAATTTTCGTCAAGAAGATTTAATTAATCTCTTACGAACTGGCTTGTATACTGACCTTAGTCAAGAGGAAATTGATAGCTTTGAACAATATCTTCGTTATCTAGGTATTGATGGTCTTTCTAGTTTTAAACAAGAATTCACAAAAAATCATCATGGGAAATTTGATTTAGAGAAGTTAAACAAGCTTCGTTTTCGTGTTCTAAATCCATTAGAAACATTATTAACCAGTCGTAAGCAAAAAGCTGAGAATCTTCTTTCAAAATGGAGCAACTTTTTGAAAGATGCTTATTTGACCAAGCAATTACAAACCTTATCTGCAACGATGGAAGTAGCGGAGCAAGAAAGACAAGAGGAGGTCTGGAAGGCCTTTTGCCACGTAATGGAGCAATTTGCAACTGTATTTGAAGGTTCTCAGGTCAATTTGGATGATTTCTTAGCTCTTCTTCATTCAGGCATGAGCTTGTCCAATTATCGTACGATCCCAGCAACGGTAGATACTGTCCTGGTGCAGAGTTATGATTTGATTGCACCCTTGACAGCTGATTACATTTATGCACTTGGCTTAACTCAAGACCACTTGCCTAAAATTGCTCAAAACAGCAGTTTGTTGAGCGATGAAGAAAGAGAAGTGCTAAACCAAGCGACTCAAGAAGGTTCTCAATTACTGATTGCAAGTCAAGAAAACCTCAAGAAGAATCGCTATACCATGCTTTCTTTGGTCAACTCTGCTAAGAAGCAATTGGTCTTATCGGCGCCAAGTTTACTCAATGAAAATGAGAGTAAAGAGTCGGTATATCTGAAAGAATTACAAGACTTTGGTTTTAGCAAGATTGAAAAGAGAATTGATCGAAAAAATCTATCGAAAGATGACATTGGTTCTTATCACAGCCTTTTGTCGAGTCTTGTTGCCTATCATCAGCAAGGTGAGATGGAGACAAGTGACCAAGACTTAACTTTTGTAAAAGTTCTGGCTCGTGTGATGGGGAGAAAGTTGGAAGACCAAGGTTTAGAAAATCCAGTTTTACCAACAAGTCCAAAGAGCAAGATTTTAGATTCTGAAACTTTGAAAGCCTTGTATCCGCAGGAACAAGATTTCTATCTATCAACTTCTGGATTAACAGAATTTTACCGTAATGAATACAGTTATTACCTTCGTTATGTATTAGGCTTGCAAGAAGAATTGCGTCTGAAACCTGATGCTCGAAGCCATGGGAATTTCTTGCATCGTATCTTTGAGCGGGCATTGAAAATGCCGAGCGATGAATCCTTTGATCGACGTTTAGAACAAGCTATCTCTGAAACCAGTCAAGAACGTGAGTTTCAAGCTATTTATCAGGAGAGTTTGGAGGCTCAATTTACTAAGGAAGTCCTCTTGGATGTCGCACGCGCTACTGGCCATATTCTTCGACATAATGCGGATGTTGAAACGATTCAGGAAGAGGCGGTCTTTGGTGGCAAGGAACAAGCCTTTATTCAGCTAGATAATGGTCGAAATCTCTATGTTCGTGGTAAGGTTGACCGAATTGACCGTCTAAAATCAGATGGAGCTATCGGTGTTGTAGATTATAAGTCTTCTTTGACTCAGTTCAAGTTTCCTATGTTTTATAATGGTCTTAATTCGCAATTACCAACCTATCTAGCTGCCCTCAAGCAAGAAGGGAATACGGATTTCTTTGGAGCTATGTACCTAGAAATGGCTGAACCAATTCAGTCATTGCAAACTGCAAAAACTCTTTCTAAAGCAGTAGCAGAAACCAATAAGACTATGAAATACCAAGGCCTCTTTCTTGAAAAAGAGATAAAAAACCTTGGAGAGTTTTACAATAAAAATAAGACTTATCAGTTGTCTGATGAGGAATTCCAGTTATTGTTGGACTATAATGCCCTTCTCTACAAAAAAGCGGCAGAGAAGATTTTATCTGGTGAATTTGCGATCAACCCTTATACAGAAAACGGTAGAAGCATTGCACCCTATGTTCAACAATATCAAGCTATTACAGGTTTTGAAGCCAATTATCATTTAGGTCAGGCGAGATTTTTAGAGAAAGTTGCCAAGACCAATGTCAAGGAAGCTTGGTTTAATAAAATCAGAGAGGAGTTGGAGCGATGAAATTTTTATCTCAAGAAAAGATTAAAGAGTTACAAATAGCAGAAGCTCAGTCTAATAAGAAGCCTAAGAAAACAGCTGAACAAATTCAAGCGATCTATAGTTCTGGTCAAAATACTTTGGTCTCAGCTTCAGCTGGTTCAGGGAAAACCTTTGTCATGGCTGAACGAATTCTTGACCAACTAGCGCGTGGCGTAGAAATCCGCCAACTCTTTATCTCTACCTTTACCGTTAAGGCAGCAACCGAGTTAAAAGAACGCTTGGAAAAGAAAATTAGCCAACAAATTCAAGAAACGCAAGATCTTGAACTAAAAAAACACCTCGGCAGACAATTAGCTGATTTACCCAACGCTGCTATTGGAACCATGGACTCATTTACCCAAAAATTCCTGGCCAAGCATGGATATCTACTAGATCTTGCTCCAAACTTTCGTATCCTCCAGAACGAAAGTGAACAACTTCTCTTAAAAAATGAGGTTTTTGGACAAGTTTTTGAAAGTCATTATCAAGGTAAAGAACAAGGCAAGTTTAGTCAGCTAGTTAAGAACTTTGCAGGTAGAAGCAAAGACGCGCGTGGTTTGCGTAAACAGGTCTATATGATTTATGACTTTTTGCAATCTACCAGCAATCCTCAGGCTTGGCTAGAAGATTCCTTTCTAAAAGGCTTTGAAGAGGCTGATTTTACCGTTGCTAAAGAAAACCTTGCAGAGGATATAAAAGAAAGACTTTGGGATTTAGAAAGCTTTTTCCGTTACCATTTGGAAAATGATGCCAAGGAATTTGGCAAAGCAGCTTATTTAGAATCTGTCCAACAAGTTCTTGATGAGATCGGTTCTTTAAGCCATGAATCTACTTTTGAGCAATATCTAGAAGTTTTAGAGATAGTTGTTAGTATCTCTAAGGATAAGGGAGGTCGTGCTCTTACAAATGCCAGTCGTAAGGCCGAACTGCAAGACTTGAAAGAAACCTACAACCAAGAGAGAAAAGCAAAAATTGAAAAGCTGATTGCACTCAATGATCAAATCACTTTACTAAAATTCCAAGAAGATTATCATCAAGATTCCTGGGACTTGGCAAAGACATTCCAAGTCTTCATGAGGGATTTTGTTGATGCCTATCGACAACGGAAGCGCGAAGAAAATGCCTTCGAATTTGCGGATATTAGCCACTATACCATTGAAATTTTAGAAACCTTCCCACAGGTGCGTCAAGAGTATCAGGAACGCTTCCACGAAGTTATGGTCGATGAATATCAGGATACCAACCACATCCAGGAGAGAATGCTGGAACTCCTCTCAAACGGTCATAATCGTTTTATGGTAGGAGATATTAAGCAGTCTATTTATCGTTTTAGACAGGCAGATCCCCAAATCTTTAACGAAAAATTTCATAGATTTGCTCAAGATGGCAAAGAAGGTCAGTTAATTCTGCTTAAGGAAAATTTCCGTAGTAGTTCAGAGGTTCTAGATGCTACGAATGACGTCTTTAAACATCTCATGGATGAGAAGGTTGGAGAGATTACTTATGATGGTATGCATCAACTTGTTTTTGGAAATACTGATATTCAAGCAAATCCTGAAAACAAGGCAGAAGTTCTCTTATATGATAAGGATGATAGCGATTCTGATGATGAGGAACTTGCAACCAACAAATTAACTGGTGAGATGCGCATAGTCCTTAAGGAAATATTTCATCTCCACAATGATAAAGGTGTCCCTTTCAAGGATATGGCTCTCTTAACCGCTAGCAGAAGTCGCAATGACCAAGTCCTACTTGCCTTATCTGAGTATGGTATTCCAGTCAAGACAGATGGCGCACAAAGCAATTATCTACAATCTTTGGAAGTCCAGGTTATGTTGGATACTCTTCGTGTCATCCACAACCCTCTTCAAGATTTCGCTTTAGTAGCTTTAATGAAGTCTCCAATGTTTAGCTTTGACGAGGATGAATTAGCTCGTCTCGCACTTCAAAAATCTGAGGATAAAGTTCAAGAAAACTTTTATGAGAAACTAGTCAATGCTCAGAAGAAAATTGGTCTTCAAAAAGATTTAATCAAAGCTGAATTACAAAAGAAACTAAAGTTTTTCATGGAAACAATCCAGGCATGGCGCTTGTATTCCAAAACGCACTCACTTTATGATCTCATTTGGAAAATCTACAGCGACCGCTTTTACTATGACTATGTCGGTGCGTTGCCAAATGGTCAAGCCAGACAGGCAAATCTCTACGCCCTTGCTCTAAGAGCAGATCAGTTTGAAAAGAGTAATTTCAAGGGATTATCTCGCTTTATTCGAATGATAGATCAGGTCTTGGAAGCCCAGCATGATCTTGCCAATGTGGCTGTAGCACCACCTAAGGATGCTGTAGAACTTATGAGTATTCATAAAAGTAAAGGCCTTGAGTTTCCTTATGTCTTTATCCTTAACATTGATCAGCAATTCAACAAGCAAGATTCTATGTCTGAGGTCATCCTAAGTCGAAGAAATGGCCTTGGTCTCAAGTATGTTGCTAGAGTTGCTACAGATGCCAAAGAGGAATACGTTCCATCTACTATTAAGTTATCTATTCCAAGCTTGACCTATACGCAAAACGAAGAAGAACTTCAGTTAGCAAGTTATTCTGAACTCATGCGTTTACTTTATGTGGCTATGACGCGAGCTGAGAAAAAATTATATTTAGTCGGAAAAGGATCTCGTGAAAAATTAGAAGCCAAAGAATATCCGACAAATGGGAAAGGTCTTTTGACTCGAGACACTAGACTAGATGCTCAAAATTTCCAGGATTGGATTTGGGCCATCTATCAAGTGTTTTCTAAGGAGGATTTACATTTTAGTGTACGCTTCGAAGGTGAAGAACATCTGAGCGAAGAAGCTATCGGGAAATTGGAAACTAAAAGCCAGCTCCAAGATCAATCCCAAGCAGACAATCGCCAATCTGATACTATCAAGGAGGCTCTACAAATGCTGAAAGAAGTGGAAGTGTATAATGATATCCACAGAGCAGCGATTAATCTTCCAAGTGTTCAGACCCCAAGCCAGATTAAGAAGTTTTATGAACCAGTCATGGATATGGAAGGAGTCGTAGTTGCTGGTCAAAGTCAACTAAAAGAAAGTACGGTTCAATTCAACCTTCCTGATTTCTCTAAAACTAAGAAAGTTACTGGTGCTGAGATTGGTAGTGCTACCCATGAACTCATGCAGAGAATTAATCTAGCTAAGAAACCCACTTTAGAGACTTTAGAAGAGGCCTTGGAGCAAGTTCAAGTAAGCTCGGATGTCAAATCCAAAATCAATCTAGGAAAAATTTTGTCCTTCTTTGATACAGCTCTAGGTCAAGAGATTCTTGCAAATCAAGATAAACTTTATCGAGAACAACCTTTCTCCATGTTAAAAAGAGACGAGAAGAGCCAAGAAAACTTTGTTGTCCGTGGAATCTTAGATGGGTATCTCCTCTACGATGATAAGATTGCTCTCTTTGACTACAAGACAGACCGTTATGAGCATGCTAGTCAGCTTATTGAACGTTATCGTGGTCAATTAGAACTCTATGCAGAGGCTCTATCTCGTTCATATCAGATAGAAACAGTTGAGAAATATTTGATTTTACTTGGTAAAGATATGGTAGAAGTCGTTAAACTTTAAAAAGAAAGGAGACATCATGTCCATTCCTGTTAGAAAAAACTTATATGATGCAGTTTTAGAAGCCTCTAAAGCCGATACTTGGGAACAAGCTACCAAAGAGTGGAGTGAAGTTTCCTTGATTTTTAATGGAATCGGTCGGAGCAATTGTGTCTGTGGTAATGCTATTAAGTATGCTTATGAACTTTTTAACGGAGTTACTGGCAAACGAC
The DNA here is from genome assembly GCF_041432445.1 of Streptococcus sp. 27098_8_69. Lineage (NCBI taxonomy): Bacteria > Bacillati > Bacillota > Bacilli > Lactobacillales > Streptococcaceae > Streptococcus > Streptococcus sp. 27098_8_69. Next base: position 9,409 of record NZ_JAPVZO010000001.1, read on the forward strand.
TTTTTCCCATTGGGAGTGACTGTGTTCGCCATTTCCAAAGAATAAGCCTAGATCAACAGCTAGAAGAGGAAGAAAAACTTCTCAGAAAGCTTGAAAATCTAACCAGAAAGGCCCAGAAAAAAGAAGCCATTCGAGTTAATAAAACAGATTTTGATGAGCGACTGATCAACTGGCTATGGGAAAAGGGAGCTTTTAAGTCAAATCGAGGCAATCAATTTTCACCAGAAAAGGATTATCAACTCTTTTTGGAAGTTTTTCAAGGTGGAAGTTGGAGTAAGGCAGAGCCTTTGAAGAAATCTCGTATGGAGGAAGTCCTTGAAAAATTTATCAAACCCTTTCTACTTGGAAAATCTGACGATCAGCTCTATCTTGTTAAACTAGGAAAAGAAAAAATTGACTATGAGCAGGAACTTCGAATCAAGGCTGAAAAGGAACGAAAGAAGCGAGACAAGATTGCTAAACAATACGCGGATAACCTGGTTCTAGCAATGGGACCAGCTGAACGTGCCTATCAGGATTACTTTGGACTGAGCGAAACACTGACACTAGAAGAGCGCCAGTGGGAAAAAATTCTCTTTGGAAAAAATCGTGCAGAACGTTCTTTAAAATCAAAACAGTACCAAAGAGAACTTGAAAAGGATCAACGCATTGCTAGTCAAGATCCTCTTGAAAGAAAACAAAAGCAAGTCTGGTTGCTTAACTCGTATTTTAAGGATATACCCGAAGAAAAAGCTCGCTTTTCCCGACTTCTAATCATGTATCGAAAAACTGGAGAAATTCCATTTTCAACTGACTATCTCTCTAACACTTTGTTTGACTTTTTCTACAAAATGAAGGCTTTTGAATTTGAAATAGCACCTGATCAGGTACGTGATTTTCTAAAGGAATGTTTAGATGCAGAAAATCTATCGTCCGCTCAAAAATCTTGGATAGAAGGCATTTTAACCAACTGCATCAAACCTTTTTTAGAAAGAATGATAGTATAAAGAGGAAATCTACCGTTAGAATGGCGGTAGTTTTCGTGCTGAATGGATAGACTCATTATTGTTAAAATTATGTCTCTAAATTATTTTACGTAATTTTATTTATGTATCAACTTAAAATTTTTGTATCAACATTAAAAATTAGAAAGAAACTATGTCAAAAGAAATCGATATCGAATATTATCACCAACTAGCCTTGCAAAAACAAAAAGAGCATCGTAAGTTTTTAGGAAATTTAAAGAAGAAAGCGCCTAAAAATTTAGATAAAATTGCGCTTGAAATCCATCAAGAAGTTTTTAATGAAATTGATTGTACAGCCTGTGCTAACTGCTGCAAGAGTCTTGGTCCAGACTTTAAAGAAGCAGATATCACACGTATTGCCAAGTATTTTAAAATGAAATTGCCAGCCTTTGAAGCTGAGTTTTTGCAAGTAGATGAAGATGGAGATAAGGTTTTCAAATCTATGCCCTGTCCATTTTTAGGAGGCGATAATCTCTGTTCCATCTACGATGTCCGTCCCAAAGCCTGTCGTGAATTTCCACATACTGACCGTAAGAAGATTTACCAAATCAATAATCTTACTATTAAAAATACCCTAACCTGCCCCGCAGCCTATCTCTTTGTAGAAAGATTAAGAGAGAAAATAGACTAAGTACTCTCATTGTATGATAAGATTCATCCTCAAATACAGTTGCTATTTGAGGGTTTTTGTATATTTATTTTTATCTGAAAATTCAAACCAAATTTCTTATTAAGTGATAAGTCCTTTTTTAAAGCTTAAAGTTTTTTAAACTTTTTCTTAAAGAAAACTGATGTAAGGTATTTTTAAGCGATGTTCTGTATAGTTATACCATCATCAAAGAAAGAGGTATCGATATGAACTACATAGTCATTCCAGCTTATCAACCAGATAATAAACTTATCAAACTCATCGAAAAAATTCACGAAAAGAGTGATTTTCATATCCTAGTCATCGACGATGGCAGTTCATCAGAGTGCCAAAAAATCTTTGATAAAGCAAAACAATTTGCTACTGTCATTCGTCACCAAGTGAACCAAGGTAAAGGGCAGGCTCTAAAAACAGCCTTTACTTATATCCAAGAACAAAACATTTATGGTACGGTTGTCACAGCAGATGCAGATGGACAGCACAAGGTATGGGATATTTTCCGCACGGCTAATAAAGCTTCCGAAAATCCAAACAAGCTAATCTTGGGTGTACGTGCCTTTTCTGGAAAAGTTCCCCTTCGTAGCCGTTTTGGTAACAGCTTAACCAAAGCTCTCTTTAAACTTCAAACAGGAGTAGGAGTAACAGATACGCAGACAGGTCTTCGTGCTTTTACGACAAACTTGATTCCTTTTATGTTAAAAATAGAAGGCCAACGTTATGAATATGAAATGAATATGTTGCTCGAAGCAACTAAAGAATACGAGATTCTAGAAGTGCCTATTGAAACTGTCTATATTAACGATAATGAGGCTTCACACTTCCGTCCAATCCAAGACGGGCTCATGATTTATAAAAATATCTTTAAATTTGCCCTATCATCTCTCAGTAGCTTTGTTGTAGACTATATCGTTTACGCTCTAGCAATCTTGATTTTGCCTACAGTTCCGACGAGTCTACGAATCTTTCTAGCAAACGGAGTAGCTCGTGTAACTAGCTCTATTTTCAACTATTCTACAAATAAAAAACTAGTCTTTAAAAATGACGATAGTCTTGTGAAAACAGGGATGGGATACTTTGGTCTAGCAGTCGGACTCTTTGTCTTAGACACGCTACTGATTCGTCTCTTCTTTACAGTCTTTGGTATCAACCTTCTGATTGCTAAAGTTATCGTCGGCATCTTTCTCTTCGCTGTTTCTTGGACAGTTCAGAAGAAATTCATCTTTAAAGAAAGGACATCAACTGTATTATGAAATTTTTAAAGAAACGCTATGCTTACGCCTCAGTTCTTGGCCTACTCTTGACAGGATCCTTTAGTTACTCAATGCTAAAAACCTTCGTCCTTGCTGAGACTATCTCTACAGTTGCCACAACTAGCACAAGTTCCAATGCTGCAGCAGCAAGTCAAGCTGCTAAGACAGCTACTGTCACTGACTCTAGTTATAAAGATGACAATATTTCCGTCAATTTGTCTGAAACGACGGTCAATAATACACAAGTCTACGTTGCTGATATTACTCTGAGCTCATCAGATTATCTGAAAACTGCCTTTGCTCAAAATGCCTACGGAACTAACGTAACTGCGAAAACCTCTGTAACCGCAGCTGACAACAATGCCATTTTAGCGGTAAACGGGGACTACTATGGAGCAAACTCTACAGGCTATGTTATCCGTAATGGAGTTGTTTATCGTGATACTGTTCGGGAAGATTCTAGTAATGGTGACTTAGCTATTTATAAAGATGGCTCTTTCAAGGTTATTTACGAAGATCAGATCTCAGCTGAGCAACTAGTAAATGACGGTGTCGTCAATCTCTTGGCTTTTGGACCAGCCTTGGTCGAAAATGGTGAAATTGCAGTTGATACCAATTCAGAAGTAGGACAGGCAATGGCTTCAAATCCTCGTACAGCTATTGGTATTATCGATGAAAACCACTATATCATCGTGGTTTCAGATGGACGTACCTCTGAAAGTGAAGGTCTCTCTCTTTATCAGCTTGCTGAGGTCATGAAATCTTATGGAGCAAAAACAGCCTATAACCTTGATGGTGGTGGATCATCTACACTTTACTTCAACGGTCAGGTTATCAATAAACCAACGACTGGTGGAAACAAAATTTCAGAAAGGGCGGTGAGTGACATTGTCTACATTGGTTACTAATTTTGGCAAAAAACGATTTAAAAAAACGGTCATTTCTTATACACTAATCACTATTTTCTTCTTTGTATTTTCTAGAATTTACGAAGCTTTTAGTTTTGGCGAGACGTCTGTTCATATGCACTATTTGTTTGCAGTACCTCTTGTCGGGGGAATTCTACTTGCAATCTTTCTCAAAGTTCTTCCACATTTCTCTCGTATTAGTCTAAATCTCTGGAATTCGGCAGTAGCGATTATTACAGCGGGTACACTTTTCCGAGGAATTGTCAATCTCTCAGGGCGTTCTACAACTCTGGATGCACCCTACTGGTATGTTGGGATTGGTTTTGCAATACTAGCGACCGTCACTATTTTCATCAATCCAAACCTTTGGAAGAATTCTACTAAAGCAACCAAAACAAATCGCAAAGAAGTCTATGGTCAGGCATAATGTTATAAAAAAGTAGTCGTTCAGCTGATGTTCGACTACTTTTTATTGACTTTTATTTCTAAAATATTTTAAAAATATTACAAGTTCTTTTCTTCTGAAAGATACTACTTTTATATTTAACAGAATATTGTATAATATAGTGGATAAGTACTGTTTTTTACACAATATATAGAATCGTCAAATACACTATTTGGGTATTTGTAAGGAGAAAAGAATGAAAAAAATATTGCTGGCAAGTACAGTTGCCCTCTCTATGGCGGGTTTTGCAAAAACGACTGTCTATGCCGAGGATTCTCAAGCTACCAATAATATTCAATCATCAGAAAGACCTTCTTCGAATACAGTAAGCAATGAGAAGAAACATCAAAACGAGACTGAAAAAGCAACCTCTAAAACTCCTGATACCCAGGAACAATCTTCAAAAGAAGCAATAGTAGAGGTAGTTAACAAAGAAGGTTGGCAAAAAGAAAATAACCAATGGCGTTATTATGAAAATAATCAGCCTGTTTCAAATTGGAAAAAAATAGCAGGAGCCTGGTACTATTTCAATCAAGATGGTATCATGCTTAGTAGCACTATCTTTAATGATTATCTATTGAATAATAGCGGTGCTATGGCAGAAAATGCTTGGGTAAAAATTGCTGATAAATGGTACTATGCCAATGAAGATGGGAAAGTTACTCGTAATAGTTGGAAAAAGATAGCTGGTGTTTGGTACCGATTTGATGAATCCGGCACAATGTTAAGTAATACTATTTATAATGATTATCTTCTCAAGAATAGTGGTGCTATGGAAGAAAATTCTTGGGTAAAAATTGCTGATAAATGGTATTATGCCACTGAGGACGGGAAAGTTACTCGTAATACTTGGAAAAAGATAGCTGGTGTTTGGTACCGATTTGATGAATCTGGCACAATGTTAAGCAATACTATTTATAATGATTATCTTCTCAAGACTAGTGGTGCTATGGCGGAAAATTCCTGGGTAAAACTCGAAGATAAGTGGTATTATGCTACCACATCAGGAAAAATTATTCGCGACAAGTGGGAGAAAATCAGCGGTTCATGGTACTATTTTAATAAAGACGGTGTCATGTTAAGTAACCAATGGAAAGAGAAATACTATCTAAAAGATAGTGGAGCCATGGCCAAAAGTGAATGGATTTTCGATGAAAAATTCAAGAGCTGGTTCTATCTCAAATCAGACGGCACCTATGCCGAAAATCAATGGGTAGGTTCTTACTATCTCAAACCTTTTGGTTATATGGCCAAAAATGAATGGATTTTCGATAAGGACTACAATGCTTGGTATTATCTAAAAGAAGACGGAACCTATGTAACTGGTAACTTTGCCATTAACGGGAAAGACTATACTTTCCAAAGCAATGGAAAATGGATTTCTGATACAGCAGCTTACTATAAAGTAAAACCAATTACAGCAAATGTATATAGCGCTTCTGGTGACAAACTCAGCTATATTTCGCAAGGAAGTATTGTAGCGATTGATGGTGCAGAAGCCAAAGATGGTCGACTTCCAGTAAAAATTTCAGGCCTTTCAGGATATATGAACAAGAGTGATCTAGTAGCGGTCAGCTCTGATAGTGACTTTATTCCTCACTATGCCACTGATGGTAACTATCTCTACCACGAGTTGTCACCATACGCAAGTATCCGTGTAGCACCTCATAGTTCATCAATGGCGATTGGCAAAAAATACTATTCAGCTGATGGTATTAACTTTGAAAACTTTACAGTTGAAAATCCTTTCTTATTTAGAGATTTAAGAAAACCAAGCAATTACACGGCTCAGGAATTAGATAAAGTCTATTCTCTTATGAATATCAAAGGAAGTCGTCTGGCAGGTAAGGGAGCAATCTTTAAAGAAGCTGAGGAACGCTATCAGATTAACGCTCTCTATCTAATCGCCCATAGTGCTATAGAAAGTTCATGGGGACGTAGCCAAATTGCTAAGGATAAAAACAACTTCTTTGGTATCGCTGCTTATGATACAACACCATATGATTCAGCTAAAAGCTTTGACGATGTTGATAAGGGGATCTTGGGTGCAGCCAAGTGGATCCGCGAAAATTACATCGATAATGGCAGAACATACCTTGGAAATAAAGCGTCAGGGATGAATGTTCTTTATGCATCAGACCCATATTGGGGAGAAAAAATTGCAAGCATCATGATGAGAATCAATAGTCAGCTAGGCGAAAAAGATTAAAAATCATTAAAATCGATAACGACTGTATGGTGGTTATCGATTTTGCTTATCAAGAGAAACTTGAGGAATTAACTTTATGAAACAGAATATTGAGAATATAAATAAAAGAGGAATTGATCTACGTGACTTAGGGATTGATGCATACGCTTATGATTATTCAGCAATCCCAGACTTACTTGCTATTTTCCAAGCAAACAATCTGACAATATTAGGTGGAGATGTGTTTTGCTACAAGAATGGCCAACTGACACATACTTATGATAATTGGTATTACGAGAAACAAGATCCAACTATTGATAGCAGGAAATCCATTTTTCAAACAGAAAAATATATCAGCAACTATGTTAAAGATCATGGTGAATACTATTATTTTTCAATTGTTTTAGACAATGAGGAATTTAATTTGTGACTGATTGACTTAGAAAACATTTTACAATCGGCATTGAATCAAGCGTCAAATATGAGAAATCATGTTATAATAAAAGATAGTGATTTATTTTTAGAAAAAGGATATCTATTTAATTTTTAAATATGAAAGAATAGATACAAATCCAATAAAAGAAAGGAATTTTACAGAATGGCAACTATTCAATGGTTGGTCTAGAAGAATTAAAATAATAAAACATTGTGAAGTAGAATAAATGCTTAAAACCCTTGAATTTCAAGGGTTTTTGTGAGTACAGATTTTTATTTTTTACATTGTTATAAGTGCTTGATTGAGCAATAATCATCAATAAAAACATTTTTTTGGTGTTGAGTTTGGTGTTCAAATATCTATTATGTTACGGAAAGGAATTTCACAATCTTTCCGTTTTTTTTATTTTATGGAGGGAAAATGACAAAAGAATTACAATCATCACGCTATATTGTCATTTCATTTTTAGTACGTGAAATGGGAATTGACATTGTTGAAGCCATCTCTCTTATGGCTGAATTAGAAAAAAGTGGCTTGGTTCAATTGGAATCAAGTGGAGATTTAATACTCAAAGAACTTGGAGGAGCGCTATGAAACGAATTACCGCAAATCAATACCAAACTTCAGAACGGTATTATAAATTATCTAAAATTCTTTTTGAGGATGAGAAATATATGGATATGAAATTAGAAGTAAAGGTGGCTTATTCTATTTTAAAAGATCGTTTAGAATTATCTCTTAGTCGTGGTTGGATAGATGAAGAAGGGGCGGTTTATTTAGTATTTTCTAATTCTAAACTGATGAGGCTGTTAGGTTGTTCGAAGTCAAAACTACTATCAATCAAAAAAACTCTTAAAGAATATGACTTAATTGATGAAGTTCAACAGTCTTCAAGTGAGAAAGGAAGACTAGCTAATAAGATTTATTTAGGGGAGTTGTCTTCTACCCCAGTAGGTAATTCAAACAGGCCTAGTGTTAAAAAAAGACTAGGGCAGGTTGAAAATGAAACGGCCCCCGTCTCACATTCAGCCCCTAGTGAGACTGAAGTTAGTGAGACTAAATATAGTGAGACTGATTCTTTATTTATTGAGGATGAGGAAGAAAGGAATACTCAACCTATCTTGAGAAGAAAAGTAGAAAAGGTCACAAAATATGATCGAGATTATATTTGGGGATTGGTACAAGATCAATTTAGACGAGAAGGTTTTTCTGAAACAGCCAGTGATATAGCTATGACTGATTTTGAAAGAATCTATCAGTATGCTCTAGATAATGTTCACTTTGTTAGACGAGCGGAAGTACTTGCTGAATTTGTGTTTAATGGCTTGTATTCCGTTTGGAATAACCGTGTTAGAAAAGGAGGTGGTTAAATGTCGCTAATCGAGTGGATATTAGTTATGCTCATTGTCATTTCAAGTGGAGTGACACTTTGGACATTGATAGTCGATCAGGAAGGGGTGATAAAGAAATGAGATTTATTGATTTATTTTCAGGTATCGGTGGCTTTCGACTTGGAATGGAAAGTGTCGGACACGAGTGTATTGGATTTTGTGAGATTGATAAATTTGCTAGAGAATCTTATAAGTCCATTTTTCAAACGGAAGGAGAAATTGAATTTCATGACATACGAGATGTTTCAGATGACGAATTTAAAAAACTTAGAGGGAAAGTCGATGTCATCTGTGGGGGATTCCCTTGTCAAGCATTTTCAATCGCAGGAAGACGATTGGGATTTGAAGATACTAGAGGCACTTTATTCTTTGAAATTGCTCGAGCGGCCAAACAAATCCAACCACGTTTTCTTTTTCTTGAAAATGTTAAAGGCCTACTCAATCACGATAAGGGACGGACGTTCACCACAATCCTTACCACGCTTGATGAGTTGGGGTTTGATGTTGAGTGGCAGGTGCTTAACAGTAAGGATTTTGGCGTTCCCCAAAACAGAGAGAGGGTGTTTATTATCGGACATTCTAGAAAGAAAGGTACCAGACTCCTATTTCCTTTCAGACGAGAAGGTCAAGCAACTAACCCTGAGACTTTGAAAGCACTAGGGAATTTAAATCCATCAAGAAGTGGAATGAGTGGTAAAGTCTATTATTCAGAAGGTCTTGCGCCAACCTTAGTTCGTGGAAAAGGAGAAGGATTTAAAGTTGCGATTCCTTGTATGACACCAGACAGATTAGAAAAAAGACAAAATGGTAGACGTTTCAAGGATAATCAAGAGCCAATATTTACTTTAAATACTCAGGATCGCCATGGTATTGTCGTTGTTGGAGATTTACCAACTAGCTTTAAGGAAACTGGTCGCGTCTATGGAAGTGAGGGGCTATCTCCAACACTGACTACGATGCAAGGTGGAGATAAAATCCCCAAAATACTGATTCCAGAACCAATCCAATTTCTAAAAGTCCGAGAGGCAACGAAAAAAGGATATGCTCATGCAGAGATTGGGGATTCAATCAATTTAGAAAGACCAAGTTCTCAGTATCGTCGTGGTAGAGTTGGAAAAGGTATAGCGAATACGTTAACAACTAGTGGGCAAATGGGAGTAGTAGTGGCTAGCTATGAAGGAGAAGATAAACAAGTTTACCAAGTAGCTGGTGTCTTAATAGATGGACAATTTTACCGTTTGAGAATACGACGAATCACTCCTAAAGAGTGTTTTCGATTGCAGGGCTTTCCTGATTGGGCTTTTGAAGCTGCTAGAAAAGTCTCTAGTAATAGTCAGCTTTATAAACAAGCTGGTAATAGTGTAACCGTTCCTGTGATTGCTGCAATCGCAAAGAAATTAAAAGAAATAGAGGAAAAAGATGAAAGCGTTAAATAAAGAGTCAATACTAGATTGTGATGAATTAGAAACAGAATTACATGATGCAGAAATGATGCAGTTGGATGAACAAATATTTTTGATGCCCAATTATCCATGTGAGTTTGAAGTGAAATTTTTAGATTATTACCATAAAAAACACAATTACCCACTATTTTATGAATCCTATCTTCAAAACATTATGGAATTCCTTGAAAGTCAGGATATAAAGAACGGAGCTGATGCCTTTGTAGATGATAATCATAATCTTGTTTTTGTTTTATATGGGCAAGGCTATCGAGCCGAGGGAAAAGAGGGAATACTTACAACCCAAGTAACTGTAAAAGCTTATGATGAAGACAAGAAATCAGTTAACTTCTCAAATTTATTAGATTCCTTAATCGTTTCAGAATATCAAATGGAACCGAATCTTTGGGAGGTCTCCCATGATTGATCTCTATCTAAGTAAAAATAGCCAAAGAAATCAACTTCTTTTAGACTTCTTCCAAAACTATGGCATAGAGGTATCTTGTCATTCAGTTTCTGAAATGACAAAGGATAAATTAATTGAGATGATGAGCTATTCTTCAGATTGTTTTGAATTTCTATCTCCCAATTTATTACGATTTAAGAACTGTGACAATCTAAGATTAACGGATTTTGTTGAGATGATTTTAAAAAATCCTGAACTAACCATCAGACTTCCTCTTGCGGTTTCAAATAAGCGGGTTTATCCAAATCTGAATTTGGAAGAAGCTAGAGCTTTATTGCCAAGAGATACGAAACAATTGATTTACATGGCACAAACACATTATTTATCTAACTAAAGGAGAAGCAATATGGCTGAACGATTTTGGGAGAACTTGTCCATTATTTTGGCTGAAAGAAATATCAGCTGGATTGAGTTAACCAGAAAAATGTTTGCGGGAGAGTTTCACTATCCAAGTGAATTGAACCGTTTGTATCAAAAGATACGCCACTACAAGATGGAACAACGAATGCCTCAAAGTCCATGGGTAGAAAGGATTGTGCAGGTATTAGATTTAGATTATGAAGATTTATTTCGGAGGTAACTATGAAAAGAATAATTCCAGTTTATATATTCCAACAAGTAAATGTCCTATTGGTATCTCTATACTTACTGAAATTTCTTTGTAGCGGTGAGTTAACTATACTAGAGATTCTCTATGGTGCGTCACTCATTTCTTTTTTATGGATGTATGGCCAACGTAAACAAGCTCATAAGGTCAATATGAAAACTAGGATAAAATGGCTTGGTATTGGATTCGTTAGCCTACTGATTATAAGTCTATGTTTTAGTCTGATTCATGCTCAAGGAACCACGAATCAAGCAAACTTAATTGGCCTTCAACATCAAGTTCCTTGGTTTTCATTTTTATTGTTTTTAATCAATGCGAGTATGGTTGAAGAATTTCTGTATCGAGAAATTTTATGGAATTTGGTCAGAAAATTAGATATCAGAGTTGCTTTGACAAGTGTTTTGTTCGCTTTAGCTCATCATCCAGGAACCATTCTAGCTTGGTGTTTGTATGTTTCATTGGGAATGTTTTTAGGGATGGTACGCTATAAATCGGACTTATGGGGCAGTATGGGTCTACATTTGGTGTGGAACCTATCAGTCTATGTCTTATTTTTTCTTTAATAATAGCTGGTCTGTCTTACGTATGGATTAATTTTGAAATAAAAAAACTAAATGAATTGATTTTAAAGAAATAAAATGCTAACATATATAGAGGATGTTAGCATTTTGTTTCTAAGAAAGGAGAATGATATGGTTGATAAAAGAGAGAAACTGATGAACTCTTTCAATCAGTATGGTTTTTTAACTTTTAAACAAGTAATAGATGAAAATTTACACTACAAAACCTTATTAAAAATGGTTACAGAAGGAAAAATCGATGCTGAAGAAAAAGGCTTATATCGCTTACCTGATATTTATTTAGATGAGTGGTTTGTCCTTCAGTATCGATTTCCAAAGGGAATCTTTTCTTTGGAGACAGCACTTTGGTTACATGGTTTATCTTTGACTATCCCTTTTAACATGACGATGAGTTTTCCTTATGGTACGAATACCAAAAACATTAAGGAAGCAGATATATGTCCTATTATTTTACGTTCTCACTATAGTGAGGGAATTATTGAAATAGAGCGTCTTCCTGGTCAATTTATTAAAGTTTATGAAGTTGAACGAGTTTTGGTCGAGTGTCTAAGACCAGTTCATCAGGTGGATCTTCAAATTATTGCACCAGCATTTAAGAAATATTTTCAACAGAATCAAATTCATTTACACAAATTATTTTATTATGCCCAGTTATTTAAAGTAACTGATAAGTTACAATCTTATACGGAGGTGCTATCTTAATGTTTTCAAATGCGAATAGCTTTAAAGCAAAAATCAAAAATATTTCAAAAGATAAGGGAATTCCAGCTCAACAAGTACAACAACATTATTTAATTGAGCAAGTGTTAAAGCTGATTTCTACTAGTTCTTATAGAGATTCCTTCATTGTAAAAGGAGGGTATCTAATAGGTCAAATGATTGGACTAGATAAGCGAACTACAATGGATTTAGATGTCACTCTGAAGGGAACCGAAATGAGCAGAGAAAATTTGATTGATATCTTTGAAGAGATTCTTTGTTCTAAAACTGATGGTTTTTCATTTTCAGTAGATAAGCTAAAACCTATTCGCCAAGATGATGAATATGGAGGATTTTCATTAAAATTAAATGCCACTTTTGATACATTAAAGGAGGTTGTTTTTATTGATATTACTACTGGTGATAAGATCACACCAAGAGAAATTACTTATTCAATGACTTCTATCTTTACTAATGAAAGCATCAAGATATGGACATATAATCTAGAGACTGTACTTGCTGAAAAGTTAGAAACGATCATTAGTAGAGGCTTAGCTTCGACACGCCCACGTGATCGATATGATCTTTTCACTTTGTATAAACTTAGAAAAGAAGAGATTAATCTTGAAGTATTAAAAAATGCACTTGAAAATACGGCAGAAAAACGTAAAAGTAAAGATACTATTGATAATTGGGAAGAACAAGTGAGAGGAATTGAAATTTCTGATTATCAGAAAGAGCTATGGATTCGTTATCAACGCCAATTTAAGTATGCTAAAGATATCTCATTTGATAACTCTGTTCAGGTTATTAGGGAAATTATGCAACAAATATTTTAGTACAAAAGTAACTCATTAGTAAAGCAGTGAGTTGCTTTTTTTATTCCAATAACTCCAAAAATGTGATAAAAATTTCAACTACTCTTATCTATAATAAAGCTACCTGTTCTTTGAAAATTGAATCCACTCCGTCTTGATTAGCGTGCCTGTGTAAGTAGGGACTGAGAGTATTTCCCTGTGAAGGGCAACAGGCACAAGACGTGTGTGAGAAATTTCTAACAGACACGGAGTTTATCGTTACCAGACTTAAACGATGCGACAAACTAGATAAAGGAGTTAATCATGAAAGTAGTAAACTTGTATGATTTGAAACAAATGGGAAATAAAGGTGGTTGTACCATCCAATTGATTCATCACTTTCCCTTTGGTATGGGCTTAGGACATCTCAAAAAAGACTACATTGAATTTAAACGTGTTGGTATCTTTGATGGGAAAGCAGTAGAAGTTACTCTTCGAGAACCTTATTCGAGAGATTTACTGCAGGTTGTCAAATCGATTAAGCAACGTCAGAAATTGATAGCTTATCGTTATAAAGAAGGAAAGCTGCTATTTGTGAAGAAGGAGGCCTCGGATGTCCTCTGAACAACAGGAACGAATGGCAGTTCAATATGCAGAGCGTAGTCTTTTATTTACTGTAAAAAGTCTTTTAAAGATTCTAGAATGGTCTAGACGTCAGGCTTTAGCACAGGATTCTGCCTATAAGATAGGGGTGCAGAAATTAGAAGAATTGCTACAATCTCCTTATTCGATTGATACGATTAATCTGAAAAAAGATTTTTTAGACAAACCAATTGATATAGAGAAATTTAAAGCTTTTTTAGAAAAAGAAGAGATTCCTTTAGCCATCGCTTGGCAAGGGGATTCTCTGCATTTCTACACGAAAGACCGTTCGATTCTAGACAATCATTTAGACCATCTGTTAGAAAAAATGGTTAATGATCCGGAGAAATTAGCTGAATTTACCATAGATAAGTCATTAGACGATGCAATTGATGAGGCTAAATCCCAAATTACCTTTAGACAAGAAGGGGCCGTCAAACAGAAAGAGATGGTGAGATGATGTACAGTGGAAAGAAATTCCTACTATTCTCACTGTTAGGTATCTTACTAGGCTATCTTTTTCATCGTTTGACGATTTTATATGATTCCTATACTGGAAATAGCTTAGATAAATGGACTCATCTTCTGATGGAAGGTCAAGATGAAGTTCTTCAGTCGCCATGGAATGTTTCTTTTACTGGAAAATCAAGTGCTTTTTTTCTACTAGGTTTTGTGATAATGTTGCTGGTTTATCTCTATCTAGAGACTGGTAAAAAACAATACCGAGAAGGGGTAGAATACGGGAGCGCCCGTTTTGGAACTCTAAAAGAAAAGAAGCTCTTTTACGGTAAAGAATTTTCTCATGATACGATCTTAGCACAAGATGTTCGTTTGACATTATTAGATAAAAAACCACCCCAATATGATAGAAATAAGAATATTGCGGTGATTGGAGGTTCAGGAAGTGGGAAGACATTTCGCTTTGTAAAACCCAATCTGATTCAGATGAATAGTTCTAATATTGTAGTGGATCCTAAAGATCACTTGGCTGAGAAAACAGGAAGACTCTTTTTGGAACATGGCTATCAAGTAAAGGTGCTAGATTTAGTCAATATGATGAACTCAGATGGCTTCAATCCTTTTCGCTATATAGAGACAGAAAATGATTTGAATCGCATGCTGACGGTTTATTTTAATAACACCAAAGGTTCTGGCTCCCGTAGTGATCCATTTTGGGATGAAGCTTCTATGACTTTGGTACGAGCTTTAGCCTCTTACTTGGTCGATTTCTATAATCCACCTAAAACAAGAGAACAGCTCATAGAAGAAAGTCGTTTAAGTCTAAAAGAATACCAAAACTTGTTGAAACGTCAAAAAAAAGAAGTGGAAGAGCGAAGAAAACGAGGGCGTTATCCAAGTTTTGCTGAAATTTCAAAACTCATTAAACACTTATCAAAGGGTGAAAACCAAGAAAAAAGTGTCTTAGAAATTCTATTTGAAAATTATGCTAAAAAGTATGGAACTGAAAATTTTACCATGCGAAATTGGGCAGATTTTCAAAATTATAAGGATAAGACTCTGGATTCTGTTATAGCTGTAACCACTGCTAAATTTGCCCTCTTCAATATTCAAAGTGTCATGGATTTGACCAAAAGAGATACCCTTGATATGAAGACATGGGGCCAGGAAAAATCAATGGTGTACTTAGTTATCCCAGATAACGATAGTACCTTTCGCTTTCTTTCAGCCCTCTTTTTTTCAACCGTATTTCAAACCCTAACAAGACAAGCAGATATTGATTTTAAGGGTCAATTGCCTCTTCATGTGAGAGTCTACTTAGATGAATTCGCAAATATCGGAGAAATTCCAGATTTTGCTGAACAAACCTCAACAGTTCGCTCTCGGAACATGAGTCTCGTTCCTATTCTACAAAATATTGCCCAACTTCAAGGGCTCTATAAAGAAAAAGAAGCATGGAAAACCATTTTGGGGAACTGTGATAGCTTAGTCTACTTAGGTGGGAATGATGAAGATACCTTTAAATTTATGAGTGGCTTACTCGGTAAACAAACCATTGATGTTCGAAATACTAGTCGTTCCTTTGGCCAGACAGGTTCAGGTTCCCTTTCTCATCAAAAGATTGCTCGTGATTTAATGACACCCGATGAGGTTGGAAATATGAAACGGCATGAATGCTTGGTTCGAATTGCCAATATGCCTGTCTTTAAAAGCAAAAAATACAATTCCACTAAGCATCCAAACTGGAAGTACCTAGCCAATCAAGAAAGCGATGAACGGTGGTGGAACTATCAAATCAATCCTTTGAATCAAAGACAAGAAAATCATCTTGAAGGCCTTAGAATTCGTGATCTAACTTTTGAATCTAGTTTAAAATAAAAATAGAAAAGAGGAAATAGATGATTACGCATTTTAAAGGTTTTGTTTATGGAGTAGACGCAAGTGCTATGTTTGCACAAGCTATGTCTTTGTTACAGAAGGGATTGATTGCGGTTGGTGCCTTTCTCGTTGTTGTGGGGATTGTCAACCTTGCAACCAACATTAAAGATGGTGGACCAGGTGTTCGGAATGCCATTCTGGAAATTGTCGGTGGTGTTATGGTAGGGGCTGCTGGAGCCTTTGTAACTCAAATTTCAATTTAGGAGGATAAACAATGACATGAATCTTAGTTTAGTCTCACCCTTTGTTTACCTTGCATCTGAAAAAATATCAGCTGAAAATTTATTTGAAGGATTTAATGTAGATTTACAATCTACGGTAGATCTGATTAAATCTCTATCTAGCTACAATCCAACCGTTTGGACTTATATTTCTAGTATTACTAAAAGTGTCATGCAGCCTCTTGGAGTTGCGATTTTATCAGTTGTTCTCATCTTAGAATTTTCGAAGATGGCAAAGAAAATTGCTAACTCTGGTGGAGCGATGACCTTTGAAGCATTAGCGCCGATGTTGATTAGTTATATTATGGTCGCAGTTGTAATTACCAATACTACCGTTATTGTAGAAGCTATCATCGGGATTGCGAGTCATGCCATTGAACAAGTGGCTTCGATTGTGGCTCACGGTGGGGCAAAGTATGATACCATCTCTGGATTAAAAGGGTCAGGATTTATTGGCCGCATGATTGTGGGCTTTTTCGCCCTCCTTATCTGGCTAGTTCGGATAGTAAGTGCAGCCATGGTCAATCTTTTGGTATCCATTCGATTTATTCAACTCTACCTTATGATTCCATTTGCCCCTCTTACGATTCCAACATTTTTAAGTGATGAGTGGAAGTCTATTGGTATTGGCTATTTAAAAAATATTATGGTCTATGCGGTACAAGGGGTTCTCATTTTTCTGATTGTTTCTCTTGTTCCTTTATTTGAATCTGCTGGGAAAATAGCTGTTTCAAATGGTGCAGGAGTCTTGCAATCACTTGCGATTATGTTCGGTAGTTTGGTACAAGCTATCTTACTGATTATTGCCCTCGTTGGTTCTCAACGTACGGCTCGCTCAATCTTAGGTATGTAATTAGATAAAGGCTAGGAAGTGATTGCTTCTTAGCCTTTTTAGAAAGGAAAGTCATGAATACACGTGTCTTTAAAGACATCTCAAAATACCAACACAGGGCTTGGTTAGGTTTCACCACAAGACAAATCATATTTGTTTTACCAGCCTTTATTGTCACAATTATTGTTTTGGGCTTGAATCTCTTTTTCTGGCAATTTGGAGATTGGTTTGTTTACGGTTTTGTGTTTGCCTTTACCATCCCCCTCATGCTCTTTGGAGTCTATAAACCCAATGATTTATATTTTGAACATTATTTGAAATACCGTCTTCATTTTGAACTAACGGTTCCCCTACGCACAATTACAGGAAAGAAAGGATCTGAACATGAAAAGAAAATCAAATACATTAAAGAAACAAAAAGCTTCAATGACTAATAAAAAGGAAGAAGTTAAAGGAAAAAAAGAGGAAGTGTTACCCTCTACGGCTAATACTCTTTCCTATCAAGCCCTGTATCAAAATGGTCTGATGCAGGTAAAAGAAGATTATTTCTCACAAAGCTATTTACTTGGTGATGTCAATTACCAAACTGTTGGTTTAGAAGATAAAGGCGCAATCATTGAGAAGTATTCTGATTTGATTAACTCTTTAGACGACCAAACCAACTTCCAATTGACTATCTTTAATAAAAGATTAAATTTAGAAAAGTTTAGACAAAGTGTTTTGTATGAGGAAAAAGAAGATGGATATGATAGCTATCGTCAAGAATTGAATCGAATGATGAATCAGAATTTAGACAGTGGTGAAAATAATTTTTCAGCTGTGAAACTGATTAGCTTTGGTAGAAAGGATTCTAATCCCAAACAAGCCTATCGTTCCTTGTCTCAAATAGGCGAATATTTCAAGAGTGGTTTCTCAGAAATTGATGCACGATTTGAATCCTTGGCTGGAGAAGAACGGGTGAACTTGTTGGCCGATATGCTTAGAGGAGAACACCATCTTCCTTTTTCTTACCGTGATTTAACGAGATCTGGTCAGACAACTCGTCACTTCATAGCCCCTAACCTTTTAGATTTTAAAAACAAGAATTACCTACAAATCAATGACCGCTTATTGCAGATTGTCTATGTGAGAGACTACGGCATGGAATTAGGTGATCAGTTTATCCGAGACCTCATGCAAGGAGATTTGGAATTGATAGTGAGCCTTCATGCTCAAAGTTCGACCAAGGCGGATGCCATGAAGAAACTACGAACAAAGAAGACCTTAATGGAATCCCAAAAGATTGGGGAACAACAAAAACTTGCTCGTACAGGTATCTATTTGGAAAAAGTAGGCCATGTTTTAGAAAGCAATATTGATGAAGCTGAGGAACTCTTAAAAACCATGACCGAGACAGGAGATAAACTATTTCAAACAGTCTTCTTGATTGGTGTTTTTGGTCAGGATGAAGAAGAACTTAAACAAGCTCTAGACACGATTCAACAAGTGGCCGGCTCAAATGACCTAATGATTGATAAACTTCCATATATGCAAGAAGCAGCCTTTAATAGTTTGCTGCCATTTGGTTGTGATTTTTTAGAGGGTGTATCACGGAGTTTATTAACGTCCAATGTAGCAGTGAATTCTCCATGGACTTCAGTAGACTTACAAGACCGCAGTGGGAAATATTACGGTATCAATCAAATCTCAAGCAATATTATTACCATTGATCGCAGCCTATTAAATACACCGTCTGGTCTGATTTTAGGGACATCTGGAGCTGGGAAAGGGATGGCAACCAAGCATGAAATTATCACGACCAAAATCAAAGAATCTGGTGAAAATACTGAAATTATCATTGTGGATCCAGAAGCAGAGTACAGTGTCATTGGACGGGCTTTTGGTGGAGAAATGATTGATATTGCGCCAGATTCCCAAACCTATCTCAATGTCCTTGACTTGTCTGAGGAAAATATGGATGAAGATCCTGTAAAGGTAAAATCAGAATTTCTTTTATCCTTTATCGGCAAGTTATTGGATAGGAAAATGGATGGGAGAGAAAAATCGATTATCGACCGAGTTACCAGACTCACCTATCAGTCATTTAAAGAGCCTTCTTTGGAAGAATGGGTTTTTGTCTTGAGTCAACAGCCAGAAGAAGAAGCGCAGAATTTGGCACTTGATATGGAACTGTATGTCGAAGGTTCTCTTGATATTTTTTCTCATAAGACCAATATTCAGACAGGATCTAACTTCTTAATCTATAACGTTAAAAAGTTAGGAGATGAGCTGAAACAAATCGCTCTTATGGTTGTTTTTGATCAGATATGGAATCGTGTCGTTCGGAACCAAAAATTAGGGAAGAAGACCTGGATTTATTTTGATGAAATGCAGCTTCTCTTATTAGATAAATATGCCAGTGATTTCTTCTTTAAATTATGGAGTCGTGTCAGAAAATATGGAGCTAGTCCGACTGGGATAACCCAAAATGTCGAAACCTTATTGTTAGATCCAAACGGTAGACGGATTATTGCAAATAGTGAATTTATGATTCTCCTCAAGCAAGCAAAAAATGACAGAGAAGAACTGGTTCAACTCTTAGGCTTGTCAAAAGAACTCGAAAAATACTTAGTCAATCCAGAAAAAGGGGCAGGACTAATAAAAGCTGGTTCAGTTGTCGTTCCCTTTAAAAATAAGATTCCTCAAGGTACACAATTGTTTGATATCATGAGTACGGATCCTGATAAAATGGCTTCTAATTAAGGGGAAGGTAAATGAAGGATAAAAGAGAAATCATACGTGCACGAAAGGCATTTAGAAGAAGTCTAAAAGATGAGAAGAAATTCTTGAAACAAGGAAAGAAGGAGGTGAAGAAACAGAAAAAAGATTCCGCTGTACTGGATGAAAAAGCATGGAAAAAAGAGATAAAGCAAAAGCTAGAGGAGATGAGAGAAGCTTCAAAGGAGAGAGTAAAACAAGCAAATGAAGACTACAATCATATTCTTCAAAATAGTCCTCCATCTTTTTTGAATCGCAAAGAATTAAGAGACAGACGATTACCTCATGCTAGGAAACGATTGAAAATAGCCAAGAAGCAATTTAGAGAAGCCAAGGTAGAAGCAAAAGAAGAAAGAAAAGAGAGTCGTAAAGAAAGAAAAACCAATCAAAAATTTCTCTACGGTCAGGAATCGAAACAAAAATCTAATTTTTTCTTTCAAGGGAAGAGTTTAGAAGAATTAAAAGCTAAGAAAGAAGTCAAGGCCGCAAAAGAGAATCTAAAATCTACTAAACAAGCCTATAAGTCCAAAAAAGTCAGTAGGAAAGCCAAAACTTTTCTTTATGTCCTTGGACGTGAAGGTGGAGAGTTAGCTTCAGAAAATGAAGATTTAGAAGGCTATCGCACACTTCAAGAGACCATTAGAAAAGGGAAACGCTACAGTCGGCTTTCTTATAATCTTGGGAAAGCTAGTGTCAAAACAGGACAAGCAACAGGTCGTTTTACCAAGAAAAGACTGACCAACACAAAAGAGCGATACCATCATTTTAAGGATGGAAAAGGATGGAAACTAGCGAAAGATAATCCAAGTTCCTTTAAAAATCGGTTTCGAAAATTAAAGAAACAAGGTCTTACAAGTGTCCGAAATATCTATCAAAAACTAAAAGCAGCCTTTTCCTTCTTTACATTTGCGGCTGGAAATCCTGCAACCTGGATAGTTGGAGGATTAGTCTTTCTTCTCTTACTTATGATGAGCTTCTTTTTAGGATTTTCATCTGCTAGTTTGATTCAACAAGATGAATTTGAATTAACAAAAGCTTATACCCACCTAACTTGGGAAGATGCAGAACATACTCGCACAAATGACAAAGGCATTACCTATTACACAAAAGTTGATGATGTGATGGGGTATATGAACTTTAAATTCCATGACTATGAGTTAAACAAACCAGTTCACTTATTTAGTTCCGAAACTTACAAGGATTATCTGTCTACTTTGTGGCATGATTTAAACGATGGGGATGATTTGAAATCCATGCAAGACCTTTATGAAACTCCTAAGTATAAACTATCGAAAGACGATCAAGAGGAAATGAAGGAACTAAAAGAAGAAGGTGTGTATGCTTCCATGCAGGAATTGGACAATCCATTTGAGGGGAAAAGCAACGAAGATAGTCTGACCATGACTTATCGTTATGGATACTATGATTTAGACGGAAAACCTACCCTTCAGGAGTACATTCTACTAGAAGCGAAGGCTCACCAAAGGATTGTCGCACCAATGGATGGGGTCGTATCACTAGATGGTGACAATATAATTCTCACTAATGGAAAAGGAGAGAATGAGAGTCGATTGACCTTGTATTCTATTCATAATGGCCGTGCAATTGAGGGTACAAGAGTCCTAACGGGTGATATTATTGGTGAAACATCAGACGATACAGGTTTGAAAGTTTCCTATCAAAAGTATAAGAACAAGAAAGAAAAATTGGTGTATGTCAATCCGCAATTTTATTTTCCCAAAGTCATTCAACTTCAGACAACTATCTTACCTGCCATTGGTCAGTTTGGTGGGGATGAGTTTGAACGAGCAAAACATATTTATGAGTTTTTGAAATCTCAAGGGGCAAGTCCCCAAGCCATTGCGGCTATTTTAGGAAATTGGTCGGTAGAGTCTTCTATCAATCCTAAACGAGCTGAAGGGGATTATTTATCTCCTCCAGTTGGCGCTACCGATTCCTCATGGGATGATGAAAGCTGGTTAGCGATTGGAGGTCCAGCCATTTATAGTGGTGCTTATCCTAATATTCTTCATAGAGGTTTGGGTTTAGGGCAATGGACGGATACTGCAGATGGTTCAACACGTCATACAGCTTTATTGAATTATGCAAGCATCCAAAATAAGAAATGGTATGATTTAGACCTCCAACTTGATTTTATGCTTCACGGGGATAGTCCTTACTATCAAAGTTGGTTAAAGGACTTCTTTAAAAATACGGGCAGTGCAGCCAATCTGGCCCAACTCTTCCTTACCTATTGGGAGGGAAATTCTGGTGACAAACTACTGGAAAGACAAACTAGAGCCACGGAATGGTATTACCAAATTGAAAAAGGCTTTAGCCAAACAAATGGAGGACAGGCAAAGAGTGACCCGCAATCCCTTGAAGGGGTTCGTGGAGACTTGTATGAGCATTCTGTTCCTGGTGGTGGAGATGGTATGGCCTATGCCTATGGACAATGTACATGGGGTGTTGCGGCTCGTATGAATCAGTTAGGCTTAAAATTAAAAGGTAGAAATGGAGAAAAGATTTCGATCATTAATACCATGGGAAATGGTCAGGACTGGGTTGCGACAGCTTCAAGTCTTGGAGGGGAAACGGGCTCTATACCAAGATCAGGTGCTATTGTTTCTTTTGTAGGAGGTACACATGGCACACCAGCAGACTATGGTCATGTGGCTTTTGTAGAGAAAGTCTATGATGATGGTTCTTTCCTTGTGTCTGAAACCAACTATGGTGGCAACCCTAACTATACCTTTAGAAAAATCTCGCAAGCAGATAGTGCCATCAGTTTTGCTTATACGGTGAAATAAAAGAATCATGTCATCAGTTTAGGTGACATGATTCTTATTTTTTATAGAGTGACATATTTAATGCCATAGGCTGATAACTTACTTGATGATCGTCTTTAATCAATTGACTGTAAGCAACAAATCCGAACTGTTCATAAAATTGAATGACTTTAGGATGATTGATACTATCTAAAAATACCATCTGAGTTCCTACAATTGCTCGAAATTCTTCAATTTTTTGAATTACAATTTCAAATAACTCTTGTCCTGATAGTTTATTTAGCTTTGTGTTTTTGCCGAATTGACCGATAAGTAACACAGGGAGATAATCAATATTTTTGGGACTTTTCCCTTTTAGGACGAGTTTCTTTTTTAAGGATTTCTCTAAATCAGAAATATCAACAACTTTGAGAGATAAACTAAAGAATCCTATGATGTTATTTGTTGCAGTTTCTTCAACGATAAAATTACGAGAACGATGTTGTTTTTCAAAATTGGGGGCTTTATCAGATAGATAAGTCAACATCTCTTCATTACCGTTGAAATCAACATTTTCTAAAATGATAGTTTTAAATAGCTCCTGAACTTGTTTCTCAGTTTTATCAGGAGCTAGCACTTGAATATTTTCAAGATATTGCTTAAGTGGTGTTACTTGAATTGTCATCTTACAGATACTTTGAAATGAGTTTATTTTTCGTTGGAGCGGTAGCGTCCTGTGATTCAATAGATTTCAAGACTGCTTGTAGCTTTTTAGATGGTTTATGATTAAGAATTTTTAGAGCATCTTCGTTTGTTAGTTTTATATCACGTGTTAAACTGATTGTAGCCATTTGTTCTACCTCCTGTTTCTACTTAAATTCATTATAGCTTATTTTGAACAAAAGTTCAATCTGAAGATAGTGTATGTTTTTTATAGTGTATAAATCCAAAATAAGTTTTTCTCTTGCGTTTGTAGCTCATATTCGTTAGAATAATGGTGTAGATGAGTGGTCGGCTCATGGTCAATCTGATAGTAATCTTGGACATAAGGGCCAAGCGGTGGCGGACACCAGAACAAAATCCGATAGCAATCTTGGACGTACGGGCCAAGCGGTGGCAGACACCAGAATAAACCGACTGATTAGGTGGCTTACAGGTTCAGTAAGTCATCTTTTTTATTTGAAACAAAGTATAAATTTCTAATTATCTTTTTATATTTTCTTAAATGCTCGTAAAGCCTTATTCTATGTGCTTTCGAGTATTTTTACTGTAGGAAGATACTTCACGTTTCTTTGCATATTTCCTCATGTCTTAGCTGTCAGAAGTGGTAAATAAGTAGTAAATTCATTTGTACTACTAAGCAACAAGACGCTCCTGTTGCTTCTCTTTATTCAAGCGTTTCATTTCTGCCATTGCAGAATCGAATGTTGCATGTGCGTAATAGTTCAGCGTCATGGCTATATTAGCATGTCCCATAATGTACTGTAATGCCTTTGGATTCATTCCTGCATTTGCATAGTTGGTACAGAATGTATGTCGCAAACTATGTGGAGTGATGTGTGGCAATTTATCCTCGTTATACTTATTGTATTTCTTAACAAGACCTTTCATCATGCCGTTGTAATCACTTGCCACTTTTGGATAGTTCTTTCTATTAAGAAAGAGGAAATCACTATATCCATCAATCTCAACACGCTTATCATTCTTTCGATTCGCTAACACTCGCTTAAATGCTTGATAGGCTTCTTCAACCATAGGAACTTGACGTTCGCCACTTTTGGTCTTTGGTGTTTCAATGTAGTACCCAATTTCAGTATCTCTCAATAGCTGATGGTCTATATTGACAAGACGATTCTCAAAATCTAAATCTGGAAGTGTCAAACCACCAAACTCTGAAATACGAAGACCTGTTTTTAAGAGTATCAGAATTTCATCATAATTTTTGCTGTAGGTTTTATCAGCTTTCGCAAAGGCTAACAGTTTTTCTTCCTGTTCTCCTGTTAGTACGGTCTTAGGGACAGTATCATCATCAAGAACTGCTTTCAGTTGAAAGTCAAATGGATTCTTCCGAACACAATCATCTTGTATAGCAATATAGAATGAAGCCTTTAAAGAACGTTTGTAGTTATTGATGGTTTGATAAGCATAACCATTTTCACTCATTCTAATAGCCCATTCTTTAGCGTCTGATGGCTTAATACTGTCAATACTTCTTACACCTAACTTGTCTTTCTTCAAAATATCCATAAGATATTTGCGTCCAGTTTCAGTGTTTTTTCTAACCTTTGGTCTTTGAGCGTTCTGTTTTGCGTAAAGCTGGCAGAGTGTCATTTTCTTTCCTACAACATCAATACCATCATGAATGTCTTTCTGTAACTCTGCGATTTTCTCTCTAAGTGAGATACAATCACGCTTTCCTGCTGGTACTCGGTCTGTAGCCACAAGTTTCCACGAGTAAACAAATTGCGGTTCTCCAAATGAATCTATATATTTGTATAAGTATCTTCCGTCTTTTCGTTGGCTCTCTCCAGTCTTTAAGATTCGACCTTTATTGTCACGTCTTTTTTCTGACATGGCATTTGCTCCTTTCCTTTATGGAAAGAGCCTTGATACGACTTAATACTATTTTATCATATACAAGACCCTTTGGCGACGCTAGATTGCGTCCAATGTATCTATAATTTTTTCAAATTGTTTTCGTTTAATCTGAATACGATTGCCATTCATAATCAGCCAATTTGCATTTTTATTTTCCTCTGCCAAGCGTCGTAGCTTGTTTTCGCCAATACGAAAATATTTTGACGCTTCTTCAATGGTTAGGGTATAACGTTCCCAAATAGGAATGTCAGTCTGCTTCATAAAATCCTCCTTTCCAAATCACTTATTTGGATTTCATAAAAGTTGTTTTACCAGCAATCGAACAGCTTTAGCAAAGCTCACGGGAGTTCCACCCCTGCATGGTTCTCATGTAGCCATACTCATTGCCTGCGACGGTTTTATCACGCTCGGACTATTGACTGTATGGGAGTATCATTATCACGATAAGAATGTCGTTGCAGGCAATCCTGCTAAAGATTGCTTCTCGGATCACTAACATGAATCGCTCGCTATCTTTATAAGATAGGTCATGGCGGTTAGTTCCGTTGGCTCTTTTCTTATCGAAACGTATTCGATTACTTTTATTCAGTTTTCAAAGAACAATGGCTCGTTAGCCTATCAAAACACATTGAAAGCTCAATATGCTTTGGTGGAATAACAAACCTCCCTGTTCGGGAAGCGTGGAATAGTATGGCACGCTTCCACGAAAGGAGAGAGGATATTACTTAATTTCAAATGACAAAATCTTTGTAATCAGTCTGGTTTCCATTCTTCCACGTAAGACTTCATCAACGACCATACTTTGATTGCCATATTCATCTTTCATAAGTCGTAGGGAACGCTTCGTTATGTACCCTCTGTAATGATGTAGAATCTGGTTAATCGCTTCGGTATCGCCATCTGTTGCCTTTACAATGAGAGGAAAGGGAATCATAGGATATTGTGTTTTCATTCTTCAAATTCCTCCATAAACTTTTTAATTAAGGCTAGTCCACTGGTTCTATGCCGATAGACAGTAGAACGGTTCAATTTCAACAGGTCTGCAATTTCTGAATCGCTCATGTCCATAAAGTAAAACAGCAGTAGAATTTCACGTTTCTTGTCTGGCAACTCACGTAATGCTTCACTCAACAAATCATTTTCAACGCCTACTGATAACCCATTGAGTGTAAAAATCTGAAAGTCAGTTGAATAGTTATCTGTTGTCGCAAACTGGCTAACAAGATAATCGCCAACATCCGAAAAGGACACCTCACGCTTTGCAATCCTTGAAAGATAAAGCATATAATTCTTTCGCTCGTCTTCCATAGCACGTTTACAGATATAGTCAAACTGATTTTCTATTGTGGTCTGAAAAGAAGATGGTTTCATGTTTCTCACCCCCTTTCTGTCTAGGAAAGGAAGTGAGCCTTGCTCGTTTATCTCCTTTCACTCTTAGTCCCAATGTGAAAGGGGGATTTGTTGCATTACTGATAAATAAACTTTGTAAAAAAGTTCTGAATAGCCAAAAAAGCATATAAACAGATTTATTTCTCTGTTTACATGCTTCTGTTATTCTATCTATATGATTTATAAAACCACATTGGTGGACGTACTTATCTATTGCAGATAGACGACTTTTTTTGACAAGAACCCAATGTAAGGAAATTTATTGTATATGATGTACTTCATGGCGACGTTGACCTCCAACAAACCGCCATTTGGAAGTAATATACAATATTTTAACAGCGTAAATAGCACTACCATATAACGGTTTTTTTTATTGGCGTTTAGTAGTGCTTTTTATTAAATATAAACCTATAAACCATATAACACGTTTTTCTATACCTGTTTTTAATTCAGTAGGAACAATAAAATGTATAGAGGTGGTCTACTATGCGTAAAAAAGAAGATAAATATGATTTTAGAGCCTTTGGTTTAGCCATTAAAGAAGCTCGATTGAAACGAGGTTTAACTCGTGAACAAGTGGGAGCATTGATTGAAATTGACCCACGGTACTTAACTAATATTGAAAATAAAGGGCAACACCCCAGCATACAAGTTCTTTATGACCTTGTATCGTTACTTCATGTTTCCGTTGATGAATTTTTCTTACCTGCTAATAACTTGGTAAAAAGCACCCGACGATTACAGATAGAGAAATACATGGATAGCTTTACAGACAAAGAACTATCCTTAATGGAATCTTTAGCCAGCGGTATCAACGAAGCAAGAAACATCGAAGACTAATTAAAAGAATCCATACATAACGGAAAGAGCCGATAAAATGAGATTGTATTAATCTCATTTTATCGGCTCTGCGTCTTTGCGTCTGGCTCTGTAATCACAGTTACTTTGAACTGCTTTATTTCAATTAAATTTTCTTGTCTGCATTTCGGACAATAGAGGGGGAATTTTTTTAATTCAGTATCTTCCCTTATCTTTAATCGTGTTTTATTTCCACATACAGGACATGTTGAGGCGGTAAGTTTGCTAGTCAAGGAGTAAAACGACGAAGATTAGCATTTACTTCCGCCCATGCGATAGCTGTCCGTGATTGACAAGTGCTAGCACGCAGACAGAACGGAGATAGCGAACCGCTGAGTGTGTCGCTCTGCTCGTAAAAGCTTAGAAACCTTTGAACGAAAGGGATAATGAAAGCCTTGATTGCAAGGCTTTTTGCTTTATGGTGGGTAAGTATCAGAGTGAGAAAATTTTTGGAATGAGTAGAAGTGATAGCTAGAAATTATCAGTTTCTATTTCCATTTACCCTGTGGGTACGTGTTTGTTTCCATTGACAAGGAGTTTGTGGGAATAGAAATGTACCCACCTTGTTTGAATCAAGTGAAGTGTAGTTGAAGGAAATCTGTTGAAAGCAATACTTCATTTTACCGAATAAGTAATAATTTAGGCAACTTCAAATCGATTAAAAAAAACTATTTTAAAGGTTAAGAGTAGACAAAAATTGTCCACTCTTTTTTGCAAACTCAATTTATCAATAAATGAAATGAGGGAATGTAAAATGAAATATTTTGAGGTTGAGTTAGAAAATCCTGATGAATTTTTAAAACTACAAACAGAAGATTTTGTGAAAGCTAATCGCTTGCTACTAAGGAAGATAATCCAGAGCGTTACAGTCTATGAAGAAAACTTCGTCATATCCTTTAAATCTGGCATCGAATTGGAAGTATGAGTCTCATTCCATAACTTTTATATTGAACATATCATCTTTTTGTGTTATAATATAAATTGATATAAACAAAGATGTAGGAGGAACCGAAACTATGACAGCCTCAATGCGTTTAAGATAAGCTGGCAATAAAAAAAGCAGAATCTATACCCGATGATAGGCTTTTTTGTTGTGCTTATTTATACGATATTGAGCATTCATTAGTTACGGTGAGGATATTGGTTATTTAACTATACCTTTATTTAACTATGTCTTTAATATGAATGTTTCCAAATTGTATGTATGCAGACCAAAAGCCACATTGTGGGGTTTGGCCTGCATTTTTTATTGCCTAGAATGCTATTCAAAATAGAAATTCAAGCAAAATAATATGCAGGAGATAATATAAATGGAAAAATACAACAATTGGAAACGAAAATTTTATGCAATATGGGCAGGGCAAGCAGTATCATTAATCACTAGTGCCATCCTGCAAATGGCGATTATTTTTTACCTTACAGAAAAAACAGGATCTGCGATGGTCTTGTCTATGGCTTCATTAGTAGGTTTTTTACCCTATGCGATTTTGGGACCTGCCATTGGTGTGCTAGTGGATCGTCATGATAGGAAGAAGATAATGATTGGTGCCGATTTAATTATCGCAGCAGCTGGTGCAGTGCTTGCTATTGTTGCATTCTGTATGGAGCTACCTGTCTGGATGATTATGATAGTATTGTTTATCCGTAGCATTGGAACAGCTTTTCATACCCCAGCACTCAATGCGGTTACACCACTTTTAGTACCAGAAGAACAGCTAACGAAATGCGCAGGCTATAGTCAGTCTTTGCAGTCTATAAGCTATATTGTTAGTCCGGCAGTTGCAGCACTCTTATACTCCGTTTGGGATTTAAATGCTATTATTGCCATCGACGTATTGGGTGCTGTGATTGCATCTATTACGGTAGCAATTGTACGTATACCTAAGCTGGGTAATCAAGTGCAAAGTTTAGAACCAAATTTCATAAGGGAGATGAAAGAAGGAGTTGTGGTTCTGAGACAAAACAAAGGATTGTTTGCCTTATTACTCTTAGGAACACTATATACTTTTGTTTATATGCCAATCAATGCACTATTTCCTTTAATAAGCATGGAACACTTTAATGGAACGCCTGTGCATATTTCTATTACGGAAATTTCCTTTGCATTTGGGATGCTAGCAGGAGGCTTATTATTAGGAAGATTAGGGGGCTTCGAAAAGCATGTATTACTAATAACAAGTTCATTTTTTATAATGGGGACCAGTTTAGCCGTTTCGGGAATACTTCCTCCAAATGGATTTGTAATATTCGTAGTTTGCTGTGCAATAATGGGGCTTTCGGTGCCATTTTATAGCGGTGTGCAAACAGCTCTTTTTCAGGAGAAAATTAAGCCTGAATATTTAGGACGTGTATTTTCTTTGATCGGAAGTATCATGTCACTTGCTATGCCAATTGGGTTAATTCTTTCTGGATTCTTTGCTGATAAAATCGGTGTAAATCATTGGTTTTTACTATCAGGTATTTTAATTATTGGCATTGCTATAGTTTGCCAAATGATAACTGAGGTTAGAAAATTAGATTTAAAATAAACAATATTGGAGGAATATTTATGTATCTTATTTTCATGTAACTCTTCCTGCTAAAATCGCAGGGTTTTCCCTGCATACAAGCAAATGAAAGCATGCGATTATAGACAGGAGGAAATGTTATGGAATTAATATTAAAAGCAAAAGACATTCGTGTGGAATTCAAAGGACGCGATGTTTTAGATATAAATGAATTAGAAGTATATGATTATGACCGTATTGGTTTAGTAGGAGCAAATGGTGCTGGAAAAAGCACTTTACTCAGGGTACTTTTAGGAGAATTAACTCCCCCAGGATGTAAAATGAATCGTCTGGGTGAACTTGCCTATATTCCCCAGTTGGACGAAGTAACTCTGCAGGAGGAAAAAGATTTTGCACTTGTAGGCAAGCTAGGTGTTGAGCAATTAAATATACAGACTATGAGCGGTGGTGAAGAAACAAGGCTTAAAATAGCACAGGCCTTATCGGCACAGGTTCATGGTATTTTAGCGGATGAACCTACGAGCCATTTAGACCGTGAAGGAATTGATTTTCTAATAGGACAGCTAAAATATTTTACAGGTGCACTGTTAGTTATTAGCCATGACCGCTATTTTCTTGATGAAATAGTAGATAAAATATGGGAACTGAAAGATGGCAAAATCACTGAGTATTGGGGAAACTATTCTGATTATCTTCGTCAGAAAGAGGAAGAACGTAAGAGCCAAGCTGCAGAATACGAACAATTTATTGCGGAACGTGCCCGATTGGAAAGGGCTGCGGAGGAAAAGCGAAAACAGGCTCGTAAAATAGAACAGAAGGCAAAAGGTTCTTCAAAGAAAAAAAGTACTGAAGACGGAGGGCGTTTAGCTCATCAAAAATCAATAGGAAGTAAGGAAAAAAAGATGTATAATGCTGCTAAAACCCTAGAGCACAGGATTGCGGCCTTAGGAAAAGTAGAAGCTCCGGAAGGCATTCGCAGAATTCGTTTCAGGCAAAGTAAAGCATTGGAGCTCCATAATCCATACCCTATAGTCGGTGCAGAAATTAATAAAGTATTTGGGGATAAGGCTCTGTTTGAAAATGCATCTTTTCAAATTCCGTTAGGAGCAAAAGTGGCGTTAACTGGTGGTAATGGAATCGGAAAAACAACTTTAATCCAAATGATCTTAAACCATGAAGAAGGAATTTCTATTTCGCCTAAGGCAAAAATAGGTTACTTTGCACAGAATGGTTACAAGTACAACAGTAATCAGAATGTTATGGAGTTTATGCAGAAGGATTGTGACTACAATATATCAGAAATTCGTTCAGTGCTAGCATCTATGGGGTTCAAACAGAACGATATTGGAAAAAGTTTATCTGTTTTAAGCGGTGGAGAAATTATAAAATTGTTGCTTGCTAAAATGCTCATGGGTAGATATAACATCCTAATAATGGATGAACCCAGTAACTTCCTTGACATACCAAGTTTAGAGGCTTTGGAAATACTAATGAAGGAGTACACCGGAACTATCGTGTTTATCACCCACGATAAACGATTACTCGAAAATGTAGCAGATGTAGTTTATGAAATTAGAGATAAGAAAATAAATCTGAAACATTAAATTTAAGGTAGTCGCTGGTCAGTATAGTCTGTTCTGGTTGGCGACTCCATTGTTAAAGAGTATAAAGACTTTAGATTTTATGAATATTAAAAATAGGAACAGTCAATTGAACTGCTCCTATTTTTCTGCTAAATATATTGTAGTTTTCTTATATGTATAATGATAGATTAGCGGATTCTCATCTACGGTACTTACTTCAAATATGAAGAAGTGATCGCGGTTATCTCTGGACTTTTCCTTATTGAGGACAAAGTAATTCTTACGTGAAGTCGCCATTGTTTTTAGGATATCATCAGTTAGGAAGGTCAATGGAATATTCATGTTAGAGTAGCGGTAGAAGTCACGTTCAAAATCTTGGTAGCTCTCGCTATAATAGTCCATTTGTAGGTGATTACGCTGAAACTCAAGCTGATTCATAGAGCACCTCCTCGACAAGTTCAATACTAATAATGTCTTTTAATTTCAAATTGATGTGACCTGTTGTAGTTTTTATCAAAATGAAATCTTTGGTCAGACTTGGTATTGTTCCAGTGTAGGAAACACGCTTGTTTTTTTCAATCACTTGAATGCGTGTGCGTAGCTGCCCGGCGTATACTTGACTGAGGAGTAATAATTTCTTCTCTAGTGATAAGTCAGACATGTACGTTACTTTGTTTGTATCATCAGAGAGTGCTGATGCATGTTCAGATAGGAAAAAGCCCATCCATTTTTGCATCTTTGTATCCTGGTACTCTCTTGCTGATTGAAATGGTAAATATGAACGGTCAATCATATCAAATCCTTTCTATGCAGAGGCAAGGGTATTTTTATCAAATTGAATCGTAAAACCTTGAATTCCCCCACCTGTGTAACATTCTTTAAAGCGATTGATTACCTCAGTATAGATTATCACAGATGAGCTTGTTGGCTTAATGCTAAATGTAAATTCCAATGGTAATCGGTTTTCAGATTTAGCATGTACTAGTCGTATCGATATTTCAGTTGTTTTGAGTTTTCTCTGACGAAGTTTTGAAGTTGCTGTTTCAACGATTCCATGTAAAAATCTTTCAAGCATTTCAATATCATTACATCCTTTGCTACGGATTTCTGAAAATTGTACTGTATTTTTTTCTTGTTTCATTTTAATCCCTCCAATCCACCCGCGGAATGACCACCGATAAGTTTACTGCGTTCAATATTTCTGGAACCTTCAGTTAGGACGGTTCCTTTTTGTATGGCTAAAAAACCAAACTGTTCTCTGACAACATCAATAGCTGTCTGAAGTCTATTATCTTTTTCAATTTGTTCTACATCATCAAAGAGTGATAGTAGAGTATAGCTTTCATCTACGAAGCCACTATAAGATACACCAATTTGTCTCACTGCACCAGAGGTGTATTTTTTCGGAATAATACAAGTACATGACTCACCATTGTTTTGGGGAGATTTGCGGGTTCAATTTTATTCTGAGCATTTATAGATTTTTTCATCTCAGTCCTAGAATAGCCAATATGAATAGAAACGACAGTAGTCAATACTAGGGCTACTGTTCCGTTCCACAGTATCATTTAAAAATCATTTTCACACCCTTTCGTCTATTAGTATAGAAGAAAGCTCTCAGCACACAATATCCACTTGTAGTTTATAATAACTATCTCCTCCTTTACACTTTAATTCAAATCTTTATTAAAAAATATTTCATCTTATTTAACAAGAAACCATATTTATATAACAACATAAAATACACTAAGTTATTTTATTGAACATATATCGTACTTTATCTATCCGACTATTTGGACGACGGGGCTGGCAAACAGGTTCACCGGTAGTAACATGGTACCCTTTTAACTCTGTTAAACAAACACTACGTCCATTTGTAAAGAAAGTTAAATCACTACGATATTCTTGAATACACCGAGCAGGGATTTCTCCACTAAGAATGACCTCATTATTTTTCAATTGAGTGTCTACGATGTTCGCACAATATTTAGGAGCATCGGTGTATGCTCGTGAAAGATATTCCTGTGGCGCATAAATTTTAAAACTAAGATATGGCTCTAACAATTCTGTTCCAGCTTTTTTTAAGACTTGTTCCAATACAATAGGAGCAAGCATCCGAAAATCTGCTGGGGTACTAACAGGGCTATAGTATAAGCCATACTTAAAACAGATTTTACAGTCCGTCACATTCCAACCATACAATCCTTGTTCACAGCCATAGCGTATCCCTTCCATAACTGCATTTTGAAATGATTGATTTAAGTATCCAAGAGAAACCGAGCTCTCATACTGCATTCCACTTCCCAACGGAAGCGGTGATACAGATAAACCAATGGAAGCCCAGAAAGGATTCGGTGGAACTTCGATGTGAATGGTATACTCTGCTTTTTTTAACGGTCTTTCCATATAAATGACTGTAGGCTCTTTTATTTCTATCTCCACATGATACTTTTCTTGCAGCAGAGCACAAGTCACTTCCATTTGTACTTTCCCTAAGAAAGAAAGTATGATTTCATGTGTCGCAGAATCCACATAATATCGCAGAAGCGGGTCACTGTCGGAGATTTCTAAAAGTGCATCAAGTAACATTTCCCTTTGTTGAGGTTTGCTCGGTTCAACAGTCGTTTGCAGCAGAGGGAGGGGATTTTCAATTCTCTCTCTCTGTGGCAATAGCTTTGTATCTCCAAGAACACTATTTAACTTCAAAAACTCATTCTGCAAAATAACAATTTCCCCGGAATAAGCCTTATCGATTTTACATAATTCACCATTTATTGAAGTATACATTTCTGTAATTTTTATTTTTTCCTTTTCCGATATTCTAACCGAATCTCGCAAATGCAGTACGCCACTATAAAGACGTATATATGCAAGACGCTGTCTTTTTTCCGAATACTCAATTTTGAAAACTTTTCCGCAAAGTTCAGACTGACCTCGATGTGTTGATGAATAAAATTTATTCGTAATCACTTCTATAAGGTTATCAATCCCTATATTGTTTTTTGCACTTCCGTGATAAACAGGGAACAGGGAACAATTATGAAATCTTATGCTTTCCTCTTGTTCGAGTTCCAATGCTTCTAATGATTTACCGGACATATATTTCTCTAAAAGGTTATCGTTTCCCTCTATTACCGTATCCCATTGTTCAGATTCGGTAAAGTTCGTCACACACATATTAGGATACAGTTCTACCTTCTGTTTGATTACAATTTCGGCAGAAAGTTTCTCTTTAATATCCTGATAAACCGTTGATAAATCAATTCCATTTTGGTCAATCTTATTGATAAAAAAGATTGTGGGAATCCCCATTTTCCTAAGTGCATGAAATAATATACGAGTTTGTGCTTGTACGCCATCTTTTGCAGAAATCAGTAGAATTGCCCCATCTAAAACTGATAATGAACGATATACTTCTGCTAAGAAATCCATATGTCCTGGCGTGTCTATGATGTTCACCTTCGTATTTTCCCACTGAAAAGAGGTTATTCCTGTCTGAATTGTAATTCCTCTCTGACGTTCTAAAAGCGTATTATCCGTCCTCGTTGTACCTTTGTCCACGCTTCCTAATTCTGTAATCGCTCCACTGTTATATAATAAGCTTTCTGTTAAGGTAGTTTTTCCCGCATCAACATGAGCTAAAACTCCAATATTAATAATTTTCATGTGATTTTCCTCCATTCAAAAGCCCAAAAGGGCATAAAAATCCCAGTGATAAATACTCTTATCACTGGGATTTTTATGCATAACCATAGGCATACAAAGCATACAGATATTCTCCGGATACTTTAGAATCACATGATAAAGGTATTCTTAAACTGGGTACAAAAAACTAAGCCCTCCTAAAAAAGGACATCCAATTATTTGTTCCCACTATCAAATTGACAGTTTATTTAAGAATACCTTGCCGCATATTTATTAACTCCTTTTAAATAGATACTTAAATAATAGCACGTAAGAGCATATTTGTCAAGGAATCTCCAATTTTTTATCAAAGAGAGTACGTGATTACAAAATAGCTGTAATAATGTACCAATATTTGTTATTCTATAATCTTCCAATTACTCCCGTTCTTTTCAAGTACCAAATCAAATTGAGATACCTGCGTTGCTTTGGTCTGCTGGTCGATATACTCCACTGTCAGCGATACCGTGACTTGATTATCCTTACGATTGTGAATAGGATTTACCAGTTCTTGAAAGATGTACTCTTTTCCGATTGGTTTTAATATCCCGTCATTCACATAGTAGGAAAGTTCACTGGCTGTCGCTGTAGGATAGAGCTTGAAGAACGTCGTTAAAAACTCATTGATTTCATTGGTTGTAATGGAATCAACCGTCCCCTCACTTTCAATGGCTTTTGGTTTATAACTTGATTTCTTAGGTATGTTGGTAATGGTCGGATTCTTAACCAGTACCATATTTCCAGAACCATCTACATAGACACTCACTATATAAGCAGAGTGGACGGTCTTTGTATTTTCTCCCTCTGTAATGAGCTGGTCTACACTGTAGGTTACATTAAACTCATTGTCGCCAGTTGGCTCTACCGTCCATATCTGAAATCCTCTTACAGAAGACGATACAGGAATATCTTTGCGTACTGTATCAACATTGAGAGCTTGAAGTTCATCTGTCAGATAGCCTTTTAGACTTTCCATTCGATTATCAATGGACTTATCGGATTGCTCCCATGAATAGTAGACTTTCGCAAAGTTCTCTACAAAATTTTCTACATGATGAGTATCAACGTATTCCTTTTCTATGATAGTTGTTTCGTGAATAGTATGAGTATCTATAGCTGTAAAGTGCTTGAATATCGCAAAGCTGAAACTAAGCCCTAAAAGTACCCACAAGGCAATCACAACCTTTTTATGAGGATTGACCTTATAGTAGACACGAGGTTTCTTTTCCTTTGGTATCTGTTTTTCTTTATTCTGATTTTTTCTAAATTTCATCATTAAATCTTCCTTTCTCATTGTTTGATTCGTCCTGCTCCCACTAAATGCTGTTGCCAGTAGGGGCTTGTTAAGTCGGCATAACCGATTGGGTCGCCTGCATGAAACATACGGTTATTGCCAAGGTATATCCCAACATGAGTAATATAAGAGCCAGCGTTATAGGTAGAATGAAAGAAAACCAAATCGCCAGCTTGTGCTTCCGATAGTGGGATATGCTGGGTCACATCATATTGCTGTTGTGCGGTTCGTGGTAAGTTAATTCCAGCTTTTCCATACGTCCATTGTGTCAGTCCGCTACAATCAAAAGAAGTAGTCGGGGAAGCTCCACCGTAAACGTATCGCCAGCCCTCATATTTCAGTGCTTCGTCCATGATGGCTTGTACCGTATCATCATCAAACTCTGTTGTGACAAGATACTGCGTTACCAGTTGCACATAAAACATATTGCCATAGTTGTATCGCCAGCCCCCATTGATAGGTATGGCTATGGGATTGGGGTAAGACACTTTTTCGCCACCTGAATACTCTTTTGAGAAACTTTGAGCCAGTTCAAAGGTATATTTATTTCCACGATTAGCCACATACCCTAAGAAACCACCACCATAATTGTAGGACTGGATAACCGATTCTAAATCTACACTGAGCCTTTCGCTACTGGCTAATAATTCACTGAAATACTTCACACCTTGCTTAATGGATTCTTCTGTACTCAATGAATTAGGTGGAAGACCGAGGGATTCCGAGGACTGCATAACATCTTCCGCAGTACCGCCCGATTCCACCTGTATAATCGCAAGAAGTATGTTGACATATTCTTCAACGCCATATTCTTTGGCATATTTTTCTACCATAGGCTTATGAGCCAGCACTTCTGCGGAAACATTCACACCTCCATAGTGAATGTTGGAAAAACCGCCATCTTGTTCATCTGAAAATAAAATGGCGACAAACAGAAGCAGTGAGAAGACCATCAAGAATAATCCCGAACCACCAATCACTAAAGTTTTCAGCTTCATGGTTTCTTACCGACTTTCTTAATGGTGGCGGTTTTGATTGGTGGTCTACTTCTTGTATTTTGTAGTGGTACTCTTT
The DNA here is from genome assembly GCF_041432445.1 of Streptococcus sp. 27098_8_69. Classification (NCBI taxonomy): domain Bacteria; kingdom Bacillati; phylum Bacillota; class Bacilli; order Lactobacillales; family Streptococcaceae; genus Streptococcus; species Streptococcus sp. 27098_8_69. The sequence continues at coordinate 46,876 of NZ_JAPVZO010000001.1, forward strand.
GAACAGTAGACGGACGTTCTTTTGTGATTGGACGTTGTGAAGTTCTATCTGCTGTAGTGGTTGAAGTTGCTGGCTTTTGAACGGTTTTTTCTTGAACGGTATTGCCTTGGCGTTCCACTTTTGGACTTGAAAAATCGGACTTAACTGCTGGACGCTCTTGTTTGGCTTGTTGAGATTCCTTATATGAAGTCTGAATATTAGACTGTTTTGAGGTCTGTTCATCATGATATTGTTCTTGTCTTGTAGTCGGTCTTTCATGAACAGAAGAAGCAGGCTGTTTTTTCTGTTTGACCTGTTCCATTTCAGAGCGACGCTTCGCAATGGTTTTTCGCCTTTGTTCCTGCTGTTCCTTGCGTCCACTGGCTCTGTCCGCTTTGGTTTGAGAAATACTACTGGTTAAATCACGGACATTCTCTTTTACTTTGGATTTTCCTTGATATACTGCATATCTTGCATTGGTCGGCAAATCTTTAACCTGTTCTTTCAAACCACTAGCAGTGTCTACCATTCTGTCTTTGGTATCAGCTACTGTACCGATGGTTTGACCGATACGTTTTCCAAGTGTTGATTTTTCCTTTCCGTCTGGTCGGGAGTGATCTGCTTGTGTCCTTGCAGAACTCCCCGAACCCGACTGTCCTTTTTTACCTGTAACAATGGCAGACCCAGCCCCTAGAGTAGTCATGGAACGTCCAAGTTTCCGCTGTAGACGGTGCATGTGAGCGTGCATAAGCATACGAGGTTTTCTCATCACACGACTTCCCACACTTTGAGAATCGTTACTCTGTAGAGAAAACATACTCATTAAATCGCCCAGCTTGAAGTAGATTCCTGCAAAGGTCACAATCTGTAGAAAAGCAATCAAAAAGAACGGATAACCAGCCGATAAGGTATAGAGCATGGTTGAAATACTAAATGCTGTCGTAATAATCAATGTGATTCCAGCTCGTGTCAAAATGGTATTAAAGAGCTTTGTTATGGCTCGTTTTGACATACCATCAAATGATGGAATCATGCTTAAAATAAAGCTCACAGGCAGAAACATAGCATAGATGATAAAAAGTACCTGCGAGAAAATCATGATTCCTGTTAATAGGAATACAAATATGGAAATCCCAATATTGAAGACAAATAGGAAGAAGACTGTACCTAAACGGTTAATGGTCTTTGTAATGGTTAGATTGGTATTGCTTCTGTCTTCAATTTCTTCCGCAACAATTTTTTCTCTGTCTTCGCCATTGTTGGAATCTGGGCTGGTGGAGAGCAGGCTTTCCACACGGTCAATACCGATACTTTCAATGTCTGAACTGTTGTATTGAAGCAGTAGCCACGGTTGCTGAACCTGTATGGAAAACAGGCTATCTCTGATTAAGTCCACGCTGTCCTTGCCTTGACTATCGGAATGGGGCATGACAATCTTCGTGCCAAGTGATAAACTGGCATTACTGATGTCTGATGAAAAGTCATTGATTTTTTTAATGTAGTCGGGAGCGTAGGCAATAAAGGAAGCCGATAGGATAAACACCAGCACAAAATTCATAATGGCATGAATTGCCTTTGTGGTTTCTCTCTTTATCAGTCCCGTATAGGCAACATAAACCCCAAGAACCAAAATCAAGAGTAAGAGGAATCCAACATAGAAACCCTCTGTTGAAAATCCGTTTGCACTCACACCAGCTAAGGTCTGCATATTCTTACCAATGGAATCTGCTGTAGCGGAAATGAAGTCTAAGGAATAGGCTTCCTGTACTAAGTAACCTGTCGCATTGGAAACATACAAACTGATTGTCCAAATAAAATTGGTAATGGCATATAGTCCATACATGACCTGTTTTCCAATCCCGTCCGACCAGTTCCACGGAAGCCAGCCCCAGCTATTATCCACATAAAAATCCAGTTGATAGTTTTCAAGTGGGTATCGGCTGTATTCATTTGCCACATTGACCGTATCATCTACCAAGCCCGCAGCTTGAACCACCGTTCCCAGCATGGCTAAAAGAAAAATGGCAATCACAAGTGTGAAAGCCACTGTCATTGCCACTTTACCTAGACGTTTCAGCGTCCAGTTTGATTTTATTCTGTTTACTATTGATGGTTTCACATTTACACCTCTTTTCGCACAGGTGGTCTGGTATCAAAGGCATGGAGCAGTTCTTCAAATACAGGGTGGAACTGTATCACACCGACACGACCATATAAATCACTGATAAGGCATTGCCCGTTTTCCAAATCACGCAATCGCTTCTGATTGTTTTCGTCCTCTGGGTCTACACCAAAAAAGGCTAAGGTCTTTTTAATCTCGTTAAGGTCAGTGGAACGAAATGCAAATTTTAAGCCGAGGTTATTTTTCAGTTTTTCATCTAAGAGGTCGTCTGTATTTTGGGTCACGAAATATACCCCAGCGTTCATAGCACGACCAGCCCGAACCAGCTTCATAGATAGTGTTTTTCCTTGTGCTACCTGTAAAAAGCTCCATGCTTCGTCTAAATCTACAATCTTGAAAATGCTTCGGTCTGTATGGATAAAGTCTAAAGCAAAGGTACTAATGACAATCAGCATAGCAACGGATAAAAGCTCCATAGTGGTATATTCCTCAAAGGAAGTTTCCTTGTCGGGAAGTACCAAGTCCGCAACCTGTATAATGTTCAGTTGTTTTTCTAAGCTGATAGACTGCTCCACATAACCATTACTGAATAATAAATGTGCAAAGTCATAGTCTGTAAAACTTTCGATATGGTCGGCTATACTGGTACTTAGTGGCGTATTCTCAACCCGTAATTCCTCAATCACTTTCATCAACCCTCGTACTTCACTATTGGTTACTGCACGAATGGCTTTTCTAAGGATTGGGAAGCGTTCCCCATCACGAGAGGAAATCCCCGTAAGGAATGTCAGAATATCAATAGCCAGTGATTCAGAATCTTTGGGATTTTTCATAATCACATAAGGGTCAAGTAAGCCTTTGTTTTTCTCATCAGAAGTCAGAGTGACGATATTGATTTCATGGGAAATCTCTGGCAAGGTTTCTTTCCATCTGCCACGTTCTGCTTTTGGGTCTACAATCACTGCTTGTGCCCCATAAAGCACCGCATAATAGACGATAAGGTTATTCGCAAAGGATTTACCACCACCCAGCGAACCAACAAAAGCCGACGCTAACGCATTGGTTACTGAACCCTTAACCCCTTGACTGGCAAGAGCAGGTTTCAGATAGACATTGCGTCCAGTATCTAAGCTGTAGCCAACATAAATCCCCTCATTTTCCCCCAGCATTTGAGTAGCACCAAAACCTAAACCAGCGAGGAAATCAGAGGTCACGTATTGAATATAATCATTCATATAACGCTTGCTGGCAGGTAAAAATTCTTCATGTAAGCCGAGCATATCCCCAAATGGTCGTACCAGTTTTACGCTTAAATCGTCATAAAAATCTTTCACTTCATTACAACGACGTTTGAGTTCGTCAAGATCATTTGCTGATACCCTTACCACATAAGACAGCTTGTACATAGATTCCTTGCTTTGGTCTAAATTGGTTTCCAGCTCATTCACACTTTCCAGAGCTTCCGCCACATTGGAGCTGGTTTCATTATCACTTTGCCAAGCGTGGTTATCCAAGTCTTTCAGTTCTTTCTTTTTATTGCGGACAGTAGATAGGGCTTTACGATTCGCTACAATTTCCACATTCATTGACGTATCAATCGGGAATGTAAATTGCTGTTGCTGGTAGTAGAAGATTTCAGAGGACGGGAAGTCCAGTTCTCCGACAATGCTGTTAATGGTAAAGTAAGCTACATAGACGGTTTCATCTTCCTGCTGGATTTTCAAATATCGCTGTTTTTCTTCCACCAAACAGCGAGTAGGCTTAATCAAGTCATAGTATTTAATCAGCGTTTCATTATCCAGCTTTTTCTTTGATAGATGGTACTCATACTCTTCATAGGCAGTGCCTGTCTGTCCGTAAAGGTGTTCAATCAGATAGCCGAAGTCGTCCTTATCTAACCTGCGGATTTTGAAACGACGAGAGATTTTATTTTCTAAGAGCTTTTCCATCTTCTGAAAACGCAGGATTTCATCATTACTCATACTAACAAAATCGCCCATCAGCTTATGGTTCACATCATAGACAAAATCAGACAAAGCATTTTTTGCTTCAACGGTAAGACTTTTCATAGAAAACTCCTGATCGTTGAGAAGCAACTTAAAGCCGATAAAGAAATGGTAGTTCACTTGATTTTCGCCAATCATGGATATTAAAGCGTCTGTCTGTTGGTCGATTTTGTCATAGGCAACCGCTTTGAGCTTGCCAGTGACTTCATTTTTGGAACGCTCTTGTGCAGAACGTATGCTGGATTCTGTACTGATTTGTAAAGCATGAATTTTGCCATCACGATTTTGTGCGATAAGCTGTCTGAAAGAATCATGCACTTGTATTTTCTGTTCTGGACTTAGAAATGAGTAATTGTAAGGAACAAGCTCATAGTAAGCATAACATTCCCCGTCTTTATTCCAGACGAGATTGTTTTCAATGTATTTAATTGGATATGCCATAAAATTCACTCCTAACTGCTGTAATGGCTTCTTGTGGCTGGTTTCTGCCAAGCGTTACTTTTTTTCCTGCATAGGTCAGCTTTGGTCGCAGTGCATAAGCAATGACAGACTTCAAAAATCCATAAGGCTTTTTACCATCAAAAGTTTTTGTAGACATAAACCATGTGAAAGCCACAGGAATCCCAAAGTATTTGAGAAATGCTCCCTCTATCATGGAAAGAGGGGGCAAGTTGCCAAGTATCATCACTGCAAAGAGTGACACGACAAACCATGTCATTTGCGTAAAGGTTATGGGAAACGGAAGTCTAAAATCATTGATAGAATACAGTACCTTTTCCACAGACCAGATACTGGTATAGCTTCGTATTTTCTTCATGTAATCAATCCTTTCATAAAAAATAGGGGTAGCTGATTGAGCCACCCCGTAAAATAGAAAATCTGCCAGTAGTAATGTACCGACAGATTTAATAGACGATTTCAAAAATCCCATGATTGGTTGAGATAAACGTTCCTGAAAGGTCTAAATCCCGACCATAGGCTTGATAATCAATATAGTTTTGAAGACTAGCTGGTACTTCGCCTAAAGCACCCGTTTCTTCAATGTAGTAGCGTGCCACGTCATACATATCATCACAATCGGAATGAATGATAATATCCTCTTGATGTTCGCTTAGTTCTTCAATGCTTGAAAAATGAGTGAGCAGAGCAGATAGCTCCGATTGTAATTCTTCGGGTAATTCCGATACCATTTCCCATAGTCGATTGAGTTCGCCAATGGAAGTGTATTCGTCAACCGTAAAGGGTAACTCGTAGTCATGAATGGCGTATTCCTCATATTCATCATTCAAGCCGATTTTCTCTTTGACTTCCTCAAAGTCAATGGGAAAGGTAAACCACGCACCGACCAATTCGCCCTCATTGTATTTGCCTAAATTCGCAATATAGACTTGCATATCGTCCATATATTCACGTCCTTTCTTTGTAGAGATTCAAAAATCCCTACCGCACTTCGTTTGGTGTACCATTCCTTTGCGGAACATAAGAAAACCACTTATATTCCACAAAAGAACGGTTTTATTTAAGCACCAATAATGCGATTGAATAGCTCTAGTAAAATGTCTTTTACTCCAGCAGCGTTGAAGACTAAGCCAACCGCAATAATCGCAATAATTAAAAAGCCAATCAGTTTGCTAAACTCACGCTTGAAGCCAAGATACAAGCCAATCACAACGATTGCTAAAAGCACCAGTGATTGAGCGTTTGATAGAAACCAGTTATAAAGGTTTTGTCCAAAATTCATAAAAATGTTCTCCTCTCTATATTCAATGAATTTGTATTTGAGTTATTTTTTTGTTGTTATCACGTCCTGTTCTTTTACTGACTGTTGCTTCAAAATCTGCTTGTGTCGGTCTGTCAGTTTCGCATGGTCGAGAATGTCTTTTACAACCTGCGTCTGGTTGATTTCATCAAGTTTAATCGCAACCTTTAAGGTCGGGGCAACTTGATGAGATAGCCAGTTCAGCGTCCTTTGGAAGGAGTAAGGCTCTGGTTTTGTGGTTAGTTTTAATCGTTCACGATTGTTCCCAATAAACCAAGCCCATTCTTCATTCAGTTTCCAATCAGAACGAGGTTTGGAATCGTCTTTATCTACAAAACGGATATACCGATTGATAATTTTAAAGGCGGTATGCTCTGGATTGTCATAGACGAGTAAATCACGGACTGCATAATAGGCACGCTCATTTTTCAATCGAATCTCAAAACGGTTTTTTACTTCTGCGTCTTCAATGGGAATATCATTTTTCTTGTACTGCTCGTAGTCCTTTTCATAGATACAGAAATAAACTTCACTTTGTAATGAACCGATATAGAGGGTGTTTCCCATACATTCCTTTTCCTCTTTGCGTACCAGTTCGCCACTGCGATAGCTTTTAAAACTGCGGAAGACGGAGATACATTCTTCCTGTTGGCACTTTTCAGTGAGTACAGGGATATTCAAAATCCCTGTCTTATCGTTAATGGCAAGGTCAAGGCGTTTCATCACACCGCCAGCCACCAAAACGTCCATAAAGAACTCATACCAGCTTCTTTGTTGTGCCAGAAGATAGCTTTCAAATTGTCTGCACCCACGACCTTTCAATTCCACCAGAACTCCTTTGTCCAGTTCATGGGAGCAAAGGACGAATATGTCGCCTAAAGCATAATGCTCTGAATAAGAATAGAAACCATAGTCCTCATGAAGAAAATAGGACAGTTTCAGTTGTAAGATGTTTTCGACCACCTGCTGTACGTCTGTTGTCGGAAAGCGAATCCTTACATAATCAAACAGCATTTCAAGGGGAGCGTCGGGATTGAAGCGTTCCAGAGCTTCCCAAAGGGACTGCTGTAAATCCTCTGATGGCTTGACTTTTCCTGTTTCAATATCGCTTAGATACTGCCTTGTAATACCAGTCGCAACAGCTAAACGGTTTTGAGATAGTCCATAAGCCAAGCGTTTTTCTTTTAAATGCTGTAACCAAGTTTGTTCATTCAGTAAAAATCCCTCCAATCAAAAAGGCGTATGTCAACTTTTAAAGCCCATTTGACATACGCTGAAATTTTGTAAATCCCTTGTAACCAAAGGATTTTCTAATGTTTTTTTGACTGTTTCCTGTCGATTTGTACCCCCCTGTTAGATACGGGGGGTTAAGTGCTGGCGTGGCTATTGCCACACCAGCCAGCAAGATCAGTCCACACCTGCGACTTCCGCTTCGCACGTCGCCTGCGTGGACTGTCTGCTGTTGGATAACTTTTTAATTTCCTCCAAGAAATCATATCCTTTTGGTACAAGGGGAGTATAAAACTCTGATATGACACTTGTTCCTACATCAACATAGCCACGACCTTTGATTCGCTTTAAGAAGAAATCCTTTTGTACGTCACTGCCAAACATCATGCCATAGCCCATTTCAGACATACGACCTAAAGCCACTCTGAAATTAAACTGATCACGGATTCCGTCGCCTAAATATTTTGCGTCTGGACGTTGACAAGCCAGTATTAGAAAGAAGCCAGCTTGACGACCTAACATGACAATCTGTTTCAGCTTATTCATAACTGCGGTGTTTTCTTTTGTTCCCAGCATTTCCATGAAAGCGACGTATTCATCAAAGATTAAGAAGTGTGCCGGGAGACCTAAGTAAGCATAATTTTTGCCAGTCTTATAGTTCTTCATCTGCTTCATTTCCTCACTACGTTTCATCATTTCTTCATAGAATGTTTCAATGCAAGAAAGCAAGTCTTCTTTTCTATAGTAGACATTTGCCATCACAGAACCTAAGTCCGCAAGGTCAGCATTTTTCGGGTCAAGAATATACAGTTTTGAATCTGTATGAAGCAAGGCTTCAATCAGTGTCAGTATAAAGTAAGTTTTACCGCCACCTGTACCACCAGCAATCAACATATGAGGGAGCTTATCATATTCCCACCATACGTTTTTCATTAAGCGAAGTTTACCATCTTTAGCTTCTACTTCATCAATAGAAATACGACTGGCTATGGTGTCATAGAGCAAAGTATATTCCACATAGGAATCCTTTAACTCTTTATCCGTCAGCTCACAGTACAAGCCACTCTCTAATTTCTTTTCCAAGTGTAAGAGTTGGTCTTGATATTTTCCCAGCGTGATTTCCACCCGTATCTGTATCAAGCCATTTTTAAGTCGATAATACATTTTAGGGAAGTAGGTTATCTTTTCCTTTGTACGACCAGCACTATCTTTAAAGAAACCCTCTGTTTTGACCTGTTCAGATTCATACCACTTGTTTTCAAGTATCATCTTTGCCAGTTTTTGACGGTGGTAAAGTTGTTTAACCGTATCATAGCGAACCCGTTTGAATACAAACGCTACCAGCAAGCAGATAAGAATTGCGACACTGAAACTGATAATTAAATAGGGAATGTCAATCTTATCTGCTTGTGATAGGTTAAAATCCTGCCAGTTGATCTGCTGGATTGTCTTCACATGAAACAGTCCGACAACCAGCAGGAAAACAGGCAGGAGTGACGCTATCGTAAAATGAAAGACTAAATCTTTACCAGATGGGCGAATCCTTTTACCACGCTGTTTCATGCGAAAAAGTCTCCTTTCTACCTAGCGACTATTTGTCTTGTGTCGGTTCTTTCTTTGCTTGTGGTTGAGCTTTGAATGAACTAGAATCCTTTGTCAGCACAATATCGTCTGCCTTGATATACCAGTCAACATCTGCTCCTTGATAGGTGGCAGTAGCAACGGTGTCCGCAATGGGATTGATAAGTTCCACCCGTGCGTTATAATCAAACTCTTTCAAAGGCACGCTGGCAGGAATACTTACTTGAATCATGCGTCCTTGTCCTTTGGATTTTAAGTCATAGGTACGTTCCTTGATTTCATCTGAAACCGACCCGTCTTCATTTTGGATTCTCACTTCACGACGTAGAGCAGAGAATTTCAATTCTCCAAAAGTCGTGTCTTTATCTAATACAATGCCATTTGCTAATCTCATCATTTTTCCTCTCTTTCTTTATTCTTTTATCATGTCGTCAGCATGTAAAAGGTAATTTGTAAAACCACGAGTGCCGATTTTGTAGCCCTCTGCGGTAATACGTGGATTGACTAACTTCACACGTTCCTCAAAGCCGAAATGTTTTTCGCCAGCTTCAGCAGGAAGCACCACCACAATATCATCTGCTCTTTGAACATCAGAATAGAGATTATAGCTTCTTGATAAGACAGTTAGCCGTCCGTTGATTCTTCGCTGAACGACTTTATCCTCGCCAGCAAATTCTAAATTGCCGAATGTTTTTTCCATGTTGGGAATCACAAATTTAAGTTCCATATTTTTACCTATCCTTTCTTTTTTATTGGCTGAATGAATGTTTGATGGTCTTAAAGAGTGGGGAACGACCTTTTGATTCTTGATTTTTTGTTTTCATAAGTTCACTTCCTTTCAAAATCGGGTAAAAAAATAGACACCTCATTTTTTGAAGTGTCTACCTATTAAATATTCAAATTTTATTGGAAGTATCTTTATATCTTCACTTTTCAAGGATAAATCGTCGTATCAAAGCTCATTCATAAGTAGTAAATTAGTAGTAAATTGAGTGGTTTTGACCTTGATAAAGTGTGATAAGTCCAGTTTTTATGCGGATAACTAGATTTTTATGCTATTTTTTTCTAAAAAAACAGTAAGAAAGCGTAAAAAATCAATTCCTGTACTAGCGTGTAATTGAAATTTTTTAGTTTTGGCGTTAGAACTGTTTCCTCAGTCCTAGCCCCTTCTCTTTTTGATAAGTATGCTTGGCAGAAAGTAGTTTGTAAATGATTCTGAGAATCTTATGAGCATAAGCAATGACGGCCTTCATCTTGCTTACTCTTTGGGAAATTCGATTATAAAAAAAAGAAAAAGCTGGATCCTTGGAATGTGCTGCAATTAATCCCGACATGGTCAAAGCCTGTTTTATTTAGCGATTTCCTTGCGTGATGTGTGAGGATTTTTTAATGCCAGCACTATAGGCTAAACATCTTTTTCTGTCATGAGTTAGCAGGCTCTGCCTGATTAGAGTTTTACATGTAATCTATTTTAATAGTAATGTTTTATCATTTTCAGGAGAACGCAGTTTTGGCTCGTTCTCTTTTTTGTTGTGATACTTCTTTCAAGGAATATTTGGTAGGATTGGAGTGAAAAAAGATTAACTAGGAAAGAAGGAAGTATATGGAAGCCATTTATCAACGTGATTCGGATCTAGATGGACTAACTGATGCTCAAGAATTGGCGCTAGGAACCAATCCTCTTAGCGCAGATTCTGATGGTGATGGACGTTCAGATTTAGTGGAAGTAGAAGAAGGAACAAATCCCTTAGAAAAGGATTTACAAAACATAAACCAAACAAGTTTAACTGAACCATCCTCAGTATTTATGGAAATGAAACAAAAGATTTCAGATATGATGGAGAGTCACTACAAGGAATTTATACAGGCTCTGATTAGTATTGAAACAGGGATTGAAAATCAACAAGACCTAGAAGACTTATATACTTACTACATGAGAACAGATACCGTTTCTCTTTTGTCTAGTGATTTAGAAACCAGTCCTCAAGAGGTTGAAATGGAGATAGAGTTGTAGGGGAATCATGTGATTCTCCTATTTTCGTATAGATGAAAGGAGCGAGTATGGAAGTAATGCAATTATTGGCTATGTTTCGTGGAACAATTCCAAAAGATAGGGAGAAAATGGACCTATTTCTTCGATATCAAGCGCAACATTTTGATGAGAAATGGCAGGACTTGGTAGAGAGTTTTTTGGCTGAAGAGGGTAAGATAGAAGAGATACCTCATGTCTATTCGTTTCATCAAGATATTGTTTCTTTCCTAGAGGCCAGTTCTGAAAATAATGACCAAGATTTAGAAAGTTACACAAGAAATTTTGGGCAAGCGGGTCTAGGTAAATTATCTCAATTAAGTAATTTTGAGAAAAACTTAGTTCTGGAAGTCGCAACCTATAACCTTTCCACTCGATTTTACATCCAATCTGAAAAAGAAAAGCTAACACCATTAAGTGAGCTTGTATGTCATCAGAATCAGGAGGTCAATTTAGTCAATGTTTATCGGGTTGCGAATAATCTATCTGACCGCATTAGTAGAGATATAGAGGAATTTCTTCTAATGGTTGATTCCAAAGAACTAGAAAAAGAGGTTCTTGAGATTCATTTTGAAGAAAAAGAGGGAGATGTTCTAGCCTATTTGGGTTCAGAATTGATGGCTACTTTAGATACCGTTACGGATCTTGTCCATCATGAAGGAAACTACCAACAACTACCACTGACACAAAAGCTGAAGATTATTACTCATTTTGATGATGTAAAGGCTAGAAGCGAAAAATCTAAGCAAGTAGAGGAAGCGGTCTTACCTTTAGATAATATTGACCAGGTAGAAGAAAATGTGGAAGTTCATTCCCTATCTAAAGTAGATAAAATTGTAGAAGAAGCTTTGAGGGAATATCCAATCGGTTCACAAGTAAGTTATAAAGGACAAGTATTTCAGTTGGTTTCGATTGAAAATGCACAGTTAAATGACTTAGTTCGCCTAGAGTTATTCAATGATTCCAACCAGTTATTTGAAGAGAATCCTATCTTATACTTGAACACTTTGGAAGAGATTGAACAAGTATTGTCTCTCGTAGAACTTGAAAAAGAAGATTCAGAGATTGAGATTGATTCATCAAGTAAAAGTCAGGAAATAGATTTGTTTTCCTACCTGGAAGAAGAAAATGAAAATGAAAAGGATAAGGACAAGGAAACAAAACCTTTAATTTCGGGTATAAAAGAGACGGATGTCCCTGTTCAAGATTTTGTTTTTCCAGATGATTTAGAGGACTTTTATCCTAAGACAAATCGAGAAAAGATTGAAACGAATATCGCCGCAATTGAACTTGTTAAAAGATTAGAAAAAGAGGGACGACAAGCAAGTCCAGAAGAACAAGAACTACTAGCCAAGTATGTTGGATGGGGTGGTCTTGCCAATGAATTTTTTGATGAACTCAATCCAAAGTATGAGGCAGAACGTTTAACTCTTAAGAGCTTAGTAAGTAAATCAGAATACTCTACCATGAAACAAAGTTCTCTCACAGCCTATTATACAGACCCGATGATTATTCGCCAGATTTGGCAAAAATTACTGGATGATGGTTTTGAGGGAGGAAGAATTTTAGATCCTTCTATGGGGACTGGGAACTTCTTTGCGGCGATGCCTAGAAGTATACGAGAGAAATCAGAACTCTATGGAGTTGAATTAGACAGTGTGACAGGCGCAATCGCAAAACAACTTCATCCCAATACTCATATTGAAGTGCGAGGATTTGAAGAAGTTCCCTATCAAAATAATAGTTTTGATTTAGTCTTAACGAATGTACCATTTGGAAATTTTCGCATTGCAGATAAAAATTATGATAGACCTTATATGATTCATGACTACTTTGTCAAACACTCACTTGATTTAGTAAGAGACGGAGGACAAGTTTCGATTATCTCATCTATTGGCACAATGGATAAGCGGACGGATAATGTCTTACAAGAGATTAAATCGAGCACTCATTTTTTAGGGGGAGTTCGTTTGCCGGATACGGCTTTTAAAAAGATTGCAGGTACTCGAGTGACCACAGACCTCCTCTTCTTTCAAAAGGATCAAGCAAAGAATCTTCATGAGGAGGAGCTTGTCTTTAGTGGCTCTATTCCCTTTGAGGAGGATAAGCGTGTCTGGATCAATCCTTATTTTGATGGGAAATACAATACACAAGTTTTGGGTGAATATGAGGTACGCAATTTTAATGGAGGAACTCTCAATGTTAAGGGGGAATCAGAAACATTCACTACTGACATCATGGAAGCATTAGAGAATGTGGAGGCACCTAAACCAATTGACAATTCTTTGAAAGAACCTGTTTTTATCCAAGAAAAAGTGGATCATTCTATCCCAAGTCGTATTCGTGAGAACTTAGCGCTCTATTCTTTTGGATATGAGGGAAATCAAATTTATTACCGAGATACACATGGCATTCGGAAAAGTTCAAAAGTAGACGAAATTAGTTATTATGTAGACGAGAAGGGAGAGTTTAAAGCTTGGGACAGTTCTTTGTCTGAACATAAAATAGACCGATTCGTGCAACTTCATTTGACTGATGAGGAAGCACTAGATGTTTACAAGTCAGAAGAAGCGAGTAAAAGGGGGAAATATAAGGGACTGTTCAAAAAAACTGTCTTTTATGAAAGTCCCTTATCGGATAAGGATATTAGTCGCATTAAGGGAATGGTTGATTTGAGAGAGACCTATCAATCCTTAATTGAAATTCAACGTCATCAAGATTATAGTCGGACAGATTTTCAGGTATTACTTAGTAAACTCAATCGTGACTATGACCGCTTTGTAAGTCAATTTGGATACTTGAATGCCTCAGTCAATCGGAACTTATTTGATAGTGACGATAAGTATTCTTTGCTTGCAAGTTTAGAAGATGAATACATTGATTCTAAAGATCAGAAAGTAAAATATAAAAAATCTTTAGCCTTTGAGAAAGCATTGGTTAGGCCGGAGAGAGTGATTGCAAGAGTATCAACGGCTCTAGATGCCTTAAACTCTAGTTTATCGGATGGTAGAGGGGTTGATTTAGACTATATGGTATCAATTTATCCCGAACATAGCCAAGCTGCTATTTTAGATGAGTTAGGTGATCAGGTTTTAATGGATCCAGAAAGCTATTTAAGAGGAGAAAGAAAATATCTTTCTAAGAACCAGTTTTTATCAGGAGACATTCTCAACAAGATAGAAGTAGTTCAACTATTAGTGGAGGAAAACAACCAAGAATGTGACTGGTCCCATGCTTTAGATTTGTTAGAGTCTGTTCGCCCTCCACGGATTCATCTGGCAGATATTGAGTTTAAAATAGGGTCACGTTGGATTCCTCAATCCGTTTATGGTAAATTTGCCTTTGAATGTTTTACCAATCGTGAATTTGAATTGTCTTCGCCTGATGTTGAACAAGTCATTGAAGTGAATCCTGTCGATGGCCAGGTTCATTTAAAGACATCATTTGCTTATCGCTATCCAAGTGCCAAAGACAGTAGTCTTGGAGTTAGTGGGTCACGTTATGATACAGGAAGAAAGATTTTTGAGAATTTACTTAATTCGAACCAACCGACGATTACCATGACTGTTACGGAAGGAGAAAAGAAAAAGACCATCACAGATTTGGAAAAAACCTCTGTTCTAAGAGCAAAAGAGCAGCATTTACAAGAGCTCTTTCAAGAATTTGTCTCACGGTATCCAGAAGTCCAGCAAGTCATTGAGGAAAGCTATAATCGTCTTTATAATCGAACGGTTAGTCGAGAGTATGACGGTAGCCATCTAGTCATTGATGGCTTGGCACAAAACATCAGTCTTCGTCCTCACCAAGAGAATGCCATTCAAAGAATCGTAGAAGAAAAAAGAGCCTTGTTAGCTCATGAGGTAGGTTCAGGAAAGACCTTGACCATGCTTGGTGCTGGGTTTAAATTAAAGGAGTTGGGCATGGTTCATAAGCCCTTGTATGTGGTGCCCTCTAGTTTGTCTGCTCAATTTGGCCAAGAAATCATGAAATTTTTCCCTACTAAAAAGGTCTTTGTGACCACTAAGAAAGATTTTGTGAAGTCGAGAAGAAAACAATTTGTGTCGCGTATTATTACAGGAGATTACGATGCCATTGTCATTGGGGATTCTCAATTTGAAAAAATCCCTGTCAGTAAGGAAAGACAGATGAATTATATCGAGGATAAACTCAATGAACTACGAGAGATTAAAACACATTCTGAAAATAAGTATACTGTTAAAGAAGCAGAGCAATCAATAAGTGGTCTAGAGAAACAATTGGAAGAACTGCAACGCTTTAATCGTGATAGTTTTATTGATTTTGAAAACTTAGGAATTGATTTTCTCTTTGTGGATGAAGCACATCACTTTAAAAATATTCGTCCAATTACTGGACTTGGAAATGTAGCAGGGATTACCAATACAACCTCTAAGAAGAACGTGGATATGGAAATGAAGGTTCGACAGATTCAGGAAGAACATGATTTTAAGAATATTGTTTTTGCGACAGGAACACCTGTTTCCAATTCTATTAGTGAGTTATATACTATGATGAACTATATTCAACCAGATATCTTAAAACGCTATCAAGTTGATTATTTTGACTCTTGGGTAGGTGCTTTTGGAGAAATTCAAAACTCTATGGAATTAGCTCCTACAGGGGATAAGTACCAGCCTAAGAAACGATTTAAAAAGTTTGTCAATCTACCTGAGTTGATGAAAATCTATAAAGAAACAGCAGACATTCAAACACAAGATATGTTGGATTTACCTGTTCCAGAAGCTCATATTATCCCTATTGAGAGTGAGTTAACTGAAAACCAGAAACTCTATTTAGAAGAATTAGTTATGAGGTCAGATATGGTCAAATGTGGAACAGTTGATCCGAGTCAGGATAACATGTTAAAGATAACAGGTGAGGCACGGAAACTAGCTATTGATATGCGTTTATTGGACTCTAGCTATAGTCTAGCAGATAATCATAAACTGCTTCAGGTAGTGGATAATGTTGAAAGAATTTATCGTGAGGGAATGGGAAATAAGGCTACTCAGATGATTTTCTCAGATATTGGCACACCTAAGAAAAAGGATAATGGCTTTGATGTTTATTCTGAAATAAAGGCTTTATTAGTTGATAGAGGAATCCCTAGTAAGGAAATTGCCTTTGTACATGATGCCAATAGTGATGAAAAGAAGAATAGCTTGTCTCGAAAGGTCAATGCAGGAGAGGTGCGGATTCTCCTTGCCTCAACTGAAAAAGGAGGAACAGGTTTAAATGTTCAGAGCAAGATGAAAGCAGTTCATCACCTGGATGTGCCATGGAGACCAAGTGACATTCAGCAACGCAATGGACGTATTATCCGACAGGGAAATGAAAACAAGGAAGTGGATATTTACCACTACATTACCAAAGGTTCATTTGATAATTATCTATGGGCAACTCAGGAGAACAAACTCCGTTATATTAAGCAGATTATGACTTCTAAGGAGCCGATTCGTGCTGCAGAAGATATTGATGAGCAGACCATGACAGCTTCTGATTTTAAGGCACTAGCAACAGGTAATCCTTATCTCAAATATAAGATGGAACTAGAGAATGATCTAACTCTATTAGAAAATCAAAGACGCGCCTTTCAACGCAGCAAGGATCACTATCGTCATACAATCTCCTACTGTGAAGAAAATATGCCCATTCTTGAGAAACGATTAAGCAAGTATGAAGGCGACATTCAACAGTCTGAAATGTCGAAAGACCAGGCATTTTCTATGAGGGTAGGTAAACAAGCTTTTGATCAACGAGCTGAAGCAGGGGAATCCCTACACCGTCTTATCCGTCATAATCAAGCTGACAGCAAAGAATTTCGTACCCTAGCAAGCTATCGAGGATTTGACATTAAAATGCTTAGTCTTCCAATAAATCAACCTCTTCCTGAAACCTTCTCTGTTAAGATTGTAGGAGAAAATCAATATTCTGTCAGTTTAGATTTGTATTCTCCTTTAGGGACCATTCAAAGGCTTCAGCATACGATTGATCACATTAAAGAGGACCAAGTGAAAACTCAGAACTTATTGGATGAATTAAAGGATAAATGGACTACTGCTAAGGTAGAAATTGAGAAAAATTTTCCAAAGGAAGAGGATTATCAAACAAAAAAGGCCGAATACGATGTACTCGCACCATTGATTGAAACAGAAACGGATTTAGATATTATTGATCAGGCCTTAAGACAATTCCACGAAAAAGGAAAAGAAAAGCAAGAACAACTTTCTTTTGAATTAGATTAAAAAATAGATACAAATAGCGGACAAGAAAAGAAAAGCGCGGTAAAATAAAGATAGAAAGAAACGAGGTAATAATTATGATGGAAGATACCTATTATCAATTAGAAGAGGCTTTGGTACAGGGATTTCAAACGCCTGAAGAATACCAAGCCTACAAGGAGCTAAAGGAACATTATGAGGAAGTGACGGGGGATTACAGTTTTTCTAAACGAGAACTCACTAGTCAATTGGAAATCTCTCTTCAGAATCATCGAAGTGTGGACTTTGAAGAACATGAAAAGGAGGAGTATTTGGACTTAGTTCAAAAATTAGAAGAGTTTGATTCCTCTCTTGCCACTCATTATCGTCAATTTATTGTCTAGAAAGGAGAAAGTCATGAATGATTTACTCCTTATCCCAGTAATTTTTTTAGCAGTAGGAGGAATACTCATTCTTTTATGGCGGCTCTTTCTTATTGCCAGTGGACTTTTCCTGATTGGTTTTGTCAGTTTTCTTATTTTCGTGGAGGGCTATGGAATTTATCTTCTCTTTACAGAAACTGAACTTTACACGGCAGATTTAGCTCAAAATGGATTATTTGGTTTTACGACTTTCTTTATCATCTTTAATTTAGTTTTACTTGCTTTAGCATGCTGGGCAGGATACAAGTGGAAGAGGGGATATTAACGTTTGAGCAAATTTCAGAAAGTTCAAGCCAAACTTCCGAAATCTTAAAAAACACTGTGACAAACAAACAGTTTGAAAAAGTCAAGACTAAATGGGAGCAAGAAAGCAATCGAAAAAGCTCATAAAGGATCAGAAAATTATCTTAAATAAAGAGAAACAGCTTTTTCAAAGAAGATCATAAAGACAAACATCAGTTTTGGTGCTTGTCTTTTTAAATCACTCTGCTATTGAAAACTGATAAATGTTTTAATTTGTACTAAAATAGATTGAAACAAAAATATTCCCTTTTGATACTTTTAAGGATATGAGGTTCAAAAATAAATGGTAAGACAAACTAAATGTAATCTTGTGTCAATTTCATTATTTTCATCACTTTTTGTTAGTCAAAAGGTAACTTGTTTTTGAGAAGATAAAACAGATTGAAATTGCTCATGGATTGTGTCAGAAAGAAGTTTATAAGCGGTGATACTAGCATCTTTCTTATCAGTTTTGGTCTAATGAATTGATAATGATTTGGCAAACTACTTGATTAACAAAGGGTTATAGGTGTAAACTTTATAGTTTTGTTCATGTAGGAGATTCAACTAATTAAAGACATAATATCCAGTGTCTTCAAGATCTCTGTATCAAGGATACGGGAATCGGAATGAAAAACAGTGATGTCCTCCGAGTTTTTGAACGGGGTTTCTCAGGATATAATGGCCGCCTAACCCAGCAGTCATCTGGACTTGGCCTCTATCTAAGAAAATTTCTGAAGAACTAGGTCACCAGATTCGTATCGAGTCTGAGGTCGGAAAAGGAACGACAGTGAGAATTAGATTTGCTCAAGTGAACCTAGTCTTTGGATGAGAGGAATTACTAAGAGCTTGGGAGATTTCTTTCAAGCTCTTCTTTAGGATTCAGTTTGATGAGAAAAAAGCCTCAATCAGATAAAAAATATTAGTCTTACAAAATTGTAAGATTACCATTTTAAATGTAAGTTAACTGTAAGATATAGCAGTAATATTTCTGATATAATTTTTAAAAAAAGATAAAAAGGTGATGTATGAAAAAGTTTAATGCTTTTCAACTTAAAACATTTTTTATGATTCTCATGGTTTTTGATCATTTATACCTTATTCCTGGTCTACTTCCACCATTGTGGCAAGATATTTTCCATGTGTTAACACGTGCTGTAGGTCCTTTCTTTGCCTTTATGGCTGTGGAAGGATTCCTTCATACAAGGAATCGGTTCAAATATAATGCTCGACTCTTCCTGTGGGCTGGAATCATGTTTGCTGGAAATTTTGGGTTAAACCTTCTCCTTCAGCAAGAAAGTCTAGTTATTTACAACAACATTTTCTATACTCTGGCAGTCGGTGTGTTGGCTCTAAACACTTGGACTTTCCCAGTTGAAAAATTAAAGATTAACCAAAGTTTTGCAAAAATTATCAAAGTATTTTTAGCTCTTCTAATTTCTATTTATGCCTGTGTTGCCTATGAAGGTAGCATGTCTATGATTCCATTTATGGGTTCTATAATTTTTAGGGTTGATGGAAATTTTCCACCAACCCTATTTTAGTGTATACAAAAAGGCCAACATCCATTATATTAAAAGCGCTGAAACCTAAAACAAAAGAATGATGACCATATGAACAATATACTAGAAGCTACACTACAAATCAAAGATGCACACAATGAAGGTGTTACATTCCATTTCTTAGAGAATATTAAAGAAGTATTGCGTGATGAGAGTGGGAAAGTAACTGGTGTAAAGGTTATTACAATGGAACTTGGTGAATCAGATGAAAGTGGAAGAAGATCAACGCATTAGGTATGATGATGTTGTATATCTGAGGTGTTTTAACGATCTAGTTTAGAGTTAGACTATCGCTAGGTAGCTTAGAAAGGATGGGGAGTTAAACCATGGTTTTATGAAGAAGGTTGTAGTAAGGTATATAATGTGTATGAGAGGATATAGATGTTAAAATTTTAATAGATATGTTTAACTCATTATGTGATAAAACTTACAAGTTCTTTTTGTTATTCTTGACCTAGTTTTTATAGAAAGAAGGTCTAAGATGTTAAATAAAGTCAAAACTAAAGCCTTAATTAGTGTTGGAGCAGTAGCCGCAACTAGCTTTATTCTCATGATGGGATATACTGCTGGTCAACATTCTACTGCTAAACAAAGTCGCAAAGAAATCGAATTGGCTGCAGCTAAACTTGTAGAGGACAAACAAGCAGAAGATAAAGCCAGCATTTTGTCATCGGATACTGTAAAAGAATTTTTGACTCAGTACTATACGAAAGAAAAGCTCGGAGAAAATAATACACGTATTCAACCTTATATGACTGAATCGGCTTATTCTCAAGAATTGTCAAGTCAAAATGATGCCATGAACCAAGTTTATAAAGATTATATTTTGGATTATCATTTTGAAAAAGCAGATATCTTTGTCAATCAGACTACGAATCAAGCTATTGCCATGGTCTCTTATAATGTAACCTATGTATCTGATTTAAAGAATGCCAACCAATCAAAGACTAATCAGACAGAAACAAGAACAGTTAAGTTATCCTATTCTAAACTACCTGGTAAGTTATTGGTCAACCAAGTACAGGTTTGGAAATCTGGGTTAGATGATTTGGATAAGGCCACTCCCAAAACTTTGGAAGAATCCTCATCTGTTCCATCACTGCCAAATACTACGACAAAATGATGATATTGCATGGAAATAGAAGAATGTAAGCAAATTTCAATTCTTGATGTAGCCAATCGTTTAGGTATCTCCTTTAAACAAGTTTCGAGCAGTGTCTATGAACATCCTGAACACGATTCATTTCGGATTTTTTCAACTACCAATACTTTTAAATGGTTTTCAAGAGATATTCAAGGTGATGTCATTGATTTTGTTCGACTTGTTCAGGGAATTTCCTTTAAAGAAGCTCTAGCCTTTCTTTCTGAAGAACCTTTTCAAAAAGAAGCTGTTCAAGCAAAAAGAGAGAGACCATTTTATTATCCTTTAAAGAGAATAGAAGATTCTAACTGTAGTCTGGCCAGATATTATTTAACAGAATGTAGAGGAATCGCAGAAGAAATCGTACAAAGGATGATTCAACAAGGTTTGATAGCACAAGCTAGCTGGAAAACAAATGAAACAGTTGAACCTGTTATTGTTTTTAAAAGCTTTGATCATCGTCACATACTGCAGGCAGCAAGTCTCCAAGGGATATATAAGAATCACTCTCTTCCTAGAGAGAGGTTAAAAACGATTCTAAAAGGAAGCCATGGACATGTTGGAATATCCTTTGACATTGGTAAACCAAATAGACTGGTCTTTTGTGAATCGTTTATCGACTTGATGAGCTATTACGAGCTACATCAACAAAATCTATCTGATGTTCGTTTGGTATCTATGGAGGGATTAAAAAGGTCTGTTGTTGCTTATCAAACTTTACGACTGATAGCTGAAGAAAATCAGAAATTGGAATTTTTAGATACAGTAATACCTTCAAAGTTACTGCCTTTAATCAATACAATTCGTGATACAACCAGCTATTTTGATAATCATCCTGACTTATTGACACTGGCAGTAGATTGTGATGATGCAGGTAAAGATTTTTCTGATAAGTTATCTCAATCAGGATTTCCTGTTTTACTGAATTTACCTGATAATGAATATGGGAAAGAAAAACGAGACTGGAACGATATTCTTCGAGAAAAGAAATCAGATTTACAATTGATGATTGAGACTGCAAAAGAGACATTGGGGAATCAACCAGTAAGACAATCCTCTCAATGTTTAGAATTGTGATAACAAAATCAAGATGTTTTAGCTAATATTAGAATGAAGGAGGATCGTATATGACCATTATTGAACGCTTAGAAGAAAAGGTCACTAGGCAAGAAAGTAAGGTAGCAAGAGAGACAGAAAAACTCGCTGCTTACAAAGAGCAACTGGAGACAGCGATGTTTGCGACGTTCAAAAGGCGTCAAAGCATTAGTCACATGAGTTTTGAAGAAGCTCTTGACCATGCCTTTGGTAAAGAAAGACAATTCGATGATTCTGAATTTAGAAAGGATGAAATGAGTGAATGACAAAAGATTGGAATTTTAATCAACCATTAGAAAGTAAATCAGAAAATCAAGAAGATCCAGATAAAATTGCGGCCTTATTTGGAAATCATCAAGGAGGTAATGATGTAAATTATGAAGCAGCTTTTCAAAAGCGCAAACAAGCACCTGTGACGGAATCAAATTCTAGTTCTAAACCCAAAGTTACAGAGGTTAGAACAGGAAAAGAGACAGATATCACTACAAGTTATCAGCAACATCTTAAAAGACTGATTGCGGATAACAATAGCGATATTCAAAGTAGTCAAAAGAAAATTGAAGAGCTACATACGTTGATTGACACAAAGAATAAAGACAATAAGAAATTGCAGTCAATTTATGATGCGATTTCCGAATTACACTAAGCAGTCCTGATAGGCTGCTTTTTTTTAGAGGTTATAGATGTTTACAAAACTTTTTAAGAAAAACCAAGACAATAGTGATGTATTTAAGAAGCTAATTCATCGACTATCTGATATGTCTGTCCAAGATCTTGAAAAAATAGACCGACTGTTAGATATCATTTTCACTCCAGATCAAGGATCAGAACAACTAAAAACAGAAGCAACTTATAGAGAAGAAACTTTGGACGACACATTAAAGGAAGCTAAGAATCAACTTCATAAGGAACAATTGGAAAAGAATTTAGAGAGATTTAGGAAAAACAGCCAATAATGCACCAAAAATGGTGCATTTACTTTTTCTAAATGATATAATGGTGGTATAAAAATAAAAGGAGTTTGCCATGATTGGAAAGAACATAAAATCCTTACGTAAAACACATGACTTAACACAAGACGACTTTGCCCGAATTGTAGGAATTTCTCGAAATAGCTTGAGCCGGTATGAAAATGGAACGAGTTCAGTCTCTACCGAATTAATAGACATCATTTGTCAGAAGTTTAATGTATCTTATGTCGATATTGTAGGAGAAGATAAAATGCTCAATCCTGTTGAAGATTATGAATTGACTTTAAAAATTGAAATTGTGAAAGAAAGAGGTGCTAATCTATTATCTCGACTCTATCGTTATCAAGATAGTCAGGGAATTAGCGTTGATGATGAATCTAATCCTTGGATTTTAATGAGTGATGATCTATCTGACTTGATTCATACGAATATCTATTTGGTAGAAACTTTTGATGAAATAGAGAGATATAGTGGCTATTTGGATGGAATTGAACGCATGTTAGAGATATCTGAAAAACGGATGGTAGCCTAATGGAAATCCAAGATTATACTGATAGTGAATTCAAACATGCTCTAGCACGGAATCTTCGTTCTCTGACAAGAGGAAAAAAGTCCAGTAAACAACCTATAGCGATTTTGCTTGGAGGGCAAAGTGGTGCCGGTAAGACTACAATTCATCGTATTAAACAGAAAGAATTTCAAGGAAATATTGTTATCGTAGATGGCGATAGTTTTCGTTCTCAGCATCCACACTATTTAGAACTGCAGCAAGAATATGGCAAAGACAGTGTAGAATACACCAAAGATTTTGCAGGCAAAATGGTAGAGTCTTTAGTAACAAAATTGAGTACTTTGGGATACAATCTTTTGATAGAGGGAACTTTACGAACAGTTGATGTTCCAAAGAAAACAGCACAACTCTTGAAAAATAAGGGCTATGAAGTACAATTAGCTTTGATTGCGACAAAGCCTAAACTGTCCTATCTGAGCACCCTTATCCGATATGAAGAACTGTACGCTATCAATCCAAATCAAGCACGCGCAACTCCAAAAGAACATCATGATTTCATTGTAAATCATCTAGTTGATAATACACGGCAATTGGAAGAACTAGCTATCTTTGAAAGAATTCAAATTTATCAACGAGATAGAAGCTGTGTATATGATTCAAAAGAAAATACAACTTCAGCAGCAACCGTTCTTCATGATTTACTATTTGGAGAATGGAATCAAGTGGAGAAAGAGATGCTTAAATCAGGAGAAGAAAGATTGATAGATTTAACTAATCGAAATGGTTGTTAGGTCATGAGTTTTAAAATATAGTCTATTGGATCGTCATTTAAAAAATAACGATCCTTTTTTTATTTTCTATTTTTGCTTGTTCTTTATCTTTTTCAAAAGTTATAACTTTCTTAAGTGATGGTTTCCTAGCAATATAAGTACAAATTAAGCACAGTTTATGATTATTTTAAATCTTGGGGGTTATTAAACTCTTGATTTTTTCAATAAGCTATGGTATCCTTTTGTTAGTTAATAAACTTACAAAAGGAGAACAAATGTTTTCACCTACTAAATTAAAAGAAAAAAGAGAAAGTCAAGGATTATCTCAATCTCAACTTGCATCCAGTTTGGGAATTAGTAGAGCTTCGTACTTTAATTGGGAATCAGGTAAAACAAAACCGAATCAAAATAATCTAAGCAGATTGAGTGAGATTTTGAATGTAGACCCTCGATATTTTGAATCAGAGTATGAAATAGTAGAAACCTATCTCAAACTAACGGAAAGGAATCAAGAAGCAACACTTCATTATGCTACAGAACTGTTGAACAAACAGAATGCGAAGGTTGTAGAAATTCCTGAGCGTTTTGCTTATAAAGTTTACGAAAAATTATCAGCTGGTACAGGAACAGCTTATTTTGATGATGGTAATTACGATACAGTTTATTTTAATCATCAATTTGATTATGACTTTGCATCATGGGTGTTTGGAAATTCAATGGAACCGACATATGAAGATGGTTCTGTAGCCCTTATTAAGCAAACGGGATTTGATTATGACGGGGCTATCTATGCCATAGATTGGGATGGTCAAACATACATTAAGAAAGTGTATCGTGAAGAAAATGGGCTTCGTTTAGTTTCACTCAATCGGAACTATTCAGATAAGTTTGCGCCTTATGATGAGAATCCTCGCATTATAGGGAAAATAGTTGGGAACTTTATGCCTTTAGAGGACTGAGTATGATTTGGTTTGATTATAGTCTCGAACCTAAAAGTGACATTGCCTTTATTGATATGAAATCTTTTTACGCAAGTGTAGAATGTGTAGATAGAGGATTACACCCACTTAAGACTTCGCTTTGTGTTATGAGTCGTGCAGATAATTCTGCGGGTTTAATCCTTGCTTCCTCTCCTATGTTTAAAAAGGTCTTTGGAAAGTCGAACGTTGGACGTTCCTATGATTTACCATTTGATGTAAAGACTCGCAAATTCTCTTATTATAATGCTAAGAAGCAAGGTTTACCGACAACGATAGACTATGTCCGCTATATAGAGGAATGGGCAAAATCAACCGTGATTGTTCCTCCGAGAATGGATACTTACATTGCTGTCAACATGGAGATTCAAAAAATCTTTCAAGATTTTGCAGCACCAGATGATATTTATCCCTACTCAATTGATGAAGGATTTATTGATTTAACAAGTTCATTAAATTATTTTGTACCAGATAAAAGTATTAGTAGGAAAGATAAATTAGATATTATTTCGGCTGCTATTCAAAAAAAGATTTGGAGAAAAACTGGAATCTATTCAACTGTAGGCATGTCTAATTCCAATCCCTTATTAGCTAAGTTAGCACTAGATAATGAAGCGAAAAAGACTCCGACAATGAGAGCCAATTGGTCCTATGAGGATGTCGAAAAGAAAGTATGGACTATTCCTAAAATGACAGATTTCTGGGGAATTGGAAATCGCATGGAGAATAGATTACATAATTTAGGTATCTTTTCGATTAAAGAATTGGCTCAGGCTAATCCTGACTTGATTAAAAAAGAGCTTGGTATCATGGGTCTAGAGTTATGGTTCCACGCCAATGGGATTGATGAAAGTAATGTTCATAAACCTTATAAGCCAAAGTCAAAAGGGATAGGGAACTCTCAAGTTTTACCAAGAGATTATATTAAACAAAGAGACATTGAAATTATACTTCGTGAGATGGCAGAACAAGTTGCAGTTAGATTGAGAAGAGCTGGTAAAAAAGCAACAGTAGTTTCTATACATTTAGGCTACTCTAAAGTGGAACAAAAGCGTTCTATCAATACTCAAATGAAAATTGAACCAACCAATCAAACAGCACTACTGACAAACTACGTTTTAAAGTTATTTCACACTAAATATACTTCAGGAGCTATCAGGAATGTTGCGGTTAACTATTCTGGTTTAGTGGATGAATCCTTTGGATTGATTTCATTATTTGATGATATTGAAAAAATAGAAAAAGAAGAAAGGCTCCAGTCCGCAATCGATGCTATTCGAACAGAATTTGGGTTCATTTCACTATTAAAAGGAAATGCCCTGGATCAAGCTTCTAGAACCATTGCTAGAAGCAAACTCATTGGTGGTCATTCAGCTGGAGGATTAGATGGACTAAAATGATGAATCGTTCTTATTTACCTTTTATGTCTGCAAGAGAGTATCAAGATCGTGGGATGGCAAAGTGGATGGGATTCTTTTTGTCAGAACATTCAAGTTTTCTTTGGGAAGAAAAAAATAAAGAAGATATCTCCATTTCCCAATCAATGGAGGAGAAAGTTCTATTTGTTCGTCAACTTTATACGAATGTATTCCCTGCAACTTTTGTTTTTAAGTTTTCTAATCAAAGAAAAGTAGTCTCGGGTATTGTTAAAGAGATTGGAAAAGAGTTTATATCTATTAAATCAGACACTGGTTTTCTTCGATTAAAATGGGCAGATATACTCGATATCCAGATAGAAGGGAAGGAATTACATGAATCGTAAAGAATTATATGACGATAAATTGCAGCTAGATTATTTTTCTGATTCCTATTTACGGTTTGAATCAGATTTTTATAAGTATTCTGCTCTAGATATACCATTAACATTTATCACTGATGACATTTTACGCACAATGGCTATGTCTCAAAAACATTATTTTAAACTTAACAAAAGCAAATCTTTAGACGGTCGTGACCATTATTTTGTTTTTTCTATCAAGATGAACAAAGACAGTAGTGGCATTAGACAGTATGAATATCAGAGACATTGTTTTAGTTTGTAAGAGTCCGACAGGGCTCTTTTTTCTGTGATAATTTTATCAAAAAGTATTTGTTATACTTTTTTTAATTTAGATTTATCTTGGGGGTTTGGGGGCGTGTCACCACATTTTCATATCGTTTGTTTTTTGAACCGTGAGGTTTGAAATGGCAGGCGATATGATTTTTGGGATATTGTGGACACAATATCTGAGCTCGCAAAGCCTTACAAAAATGTTGAATCTATTTTGTAAAACGTACTGACAGTGTCTGTAAGCTTACATTGTCAGTACAAGTATCTATGAGAGAGGATAAATCATATGAAAAGAGATATACGTAGTATTCGGAAACAATTTCGCTTAACAGAAACGGAAGAAAAACAAATACTAGATTTAATGAGAGAGAAAGGAGAGGATAATTTTTCTGATTTTCTCCGTAAAAGCTTACTATTATCTGATGGACAAAAACAGATGGAAAAATGGTTCAACCTTTGGAAAAAACAAAAGTTGGAACAAATTAGCCGTGATGTTCATGAAGTATTCATAATTGCTAAAACAAATCATCAGGTTACTCACGAACATGTTTCTATTTTGTTAACTTGTATTCAGGAATTAATTAAAGAGGTAGAAAAAACAGGTCCTCTTAGTGAAGATTTTCGTAACAAATACATGAGGTAGTAGAGTGGAGCACCGATATAGAACAAATTTAAAAAAGGTCTTTTTATCTGACCTAGAATTAGTCAAATTGAATGAAAATATCTCAAAAAGTAACTGCTTATCATTCTCAGAATATGCTAGACGAACTCTACTAGATCCTGGTATGAATTTTATCACCATTGATACAAATAGTTATCAAGATTTGATTTTTGAATTAAAACGAATAGGAAATAATATTAATCAAATAGCTAGGAGCATAAATTATTCTAATTTAATAACGGAAGTTGAATTAAATGAGTTGAGAAAAGGTATAGAAGAGTTAATAGTAGAAGTGGAGAAAGATTTTCTTATTCAATCTGAAAAATTGAGGAAATTTTATGGTCATCACTAAACACTTTGCGATTCATGGAAAAAATTATCGTAGTAAACTAATCAAATATATTTTGAATCCAAGTAAAACAAAAAACCTAACACTAGTTTCAGATTTTGGAATGAGAAATTATTTAGATTTTCCTAGTTATGAAGAACTAGTGAAGATGTACAATGATAATTTTTTAAGTAATGATAGTCTTTACGAATTTCGTCATGATAGGCAAGAAGTAAATCAACGAAAAATTCATTCTCATCACATCATTCAGTCCTTTTCTCCAGATGACCATCTTACTCCCGAACAAATCAATCAGATTGGTTATGAGACAGTTAAAGAGTTGACAGGAGGTAGATTTCGTTTTATCGTAGCAACTCATATGGATAAAGATCATATCCACAATCACATCATCCTAAATTCAATTGATCAGAATTCTGATAAAAAGTTTCTATGGGATTATAAGTCAGAACGTAATCTACGAATGGTTTCTGATCGTCTTTCAAAAATTGCAGGGGCAAAAATTATAGAAAATCGTTATTCGCATCGTCAGTATGAAGTTTATCGCAAAACAAATTACAGATATGAAATAAAACAACGGGTATATTTTCTAATCGAGAACTCGAAAAATTTTGAAGATCTTAAGAAAAAAGCTAGAGCTTTAAATTTAAAAATTGATTTTAGACGCAAGCATGCCACCTTTTTTATGACGGATTCAACTATGAAACAGGTGGTGCGTGATAATAAATTGAATAGAAAACAACCTTATAATGAAACATATTTTAAGAAAAAGTTTGTTCAAAGGGAAATCATAAACATCTTAGAATTTTTACTTCCGAAAATGAAGAATATGAATGAATTGATTCAACGAGCAGAATTTTTTGGATTAAAAATAATTCCTAAAGAAAAACATGTTCAATTTGAATTTGATGAGATTAAGATTTCAGAGCAGGAATTGGTAAAAACGAATCGGTATAGTGTTAGTTATTTTCAAGACTATTTTAATAACAAAAATGAAACTGTTGTCTTAGATAATAAAAATTTAGTTGAACTTTACAATGAAGAAAAGCTAATTAAAGAACAAGAGTTGCCGACAGAAGAGGTGGTATGGAAATCCTATCAAGATTTCAAGAGAAATAGGGATGCAGTTCATGAGTTTGAGGTAGAGTTGAATCTTAATCAAATAGAAGAAGTAGTAGACGATGGAATGTACATTAAGGTACAGTTTGGCATCCGACAAGAAGGACTTATTTTTGTACCAAATATTCAAATAAATATGGAAGAAGAAAAAGTTAAAGTATTTCTCAGAGAAACTAGTTCTTACTATGTATACCATAAAGATTCAGCAGAAAAAAATCGCTTTATGAAAGGTAAAACTTTGATTAGGCAATTTAATCTTCAGTATGAACCGCAGTATATATATAGAAGAATTCCTCTTAGCAAAATTAAAGAAAAAATAGAACAATTAGATTTTCTTATATCTGCGGAAAATAGTCCGAATAATTTTGAAGATATAACAAATGATTTCATTGCCCAAATATCATTTCTAGAGAATAAGATTGAACAAGTCCAAAATAAAATTGATGATTTAACTAATTTAGAAGAAGTATTGTTGAATGATACGACAAATGGTTCTAGCAATTTAGAAAATAGTATTCAAGGTAAAAGTTCAGTAGATATAATAGAGAAGGATTTATACTTCTATAAAGGAAGAATTGAAAAACTGAAGGAACAACATAGAGTAGCAATAAATTTATTTGAAATGTTTAATAAAACAATAAAGAAATATAAGAAAAAACAAAATATGAAATCTATTGAGGAAAATGAGATACATTTAGAGTAAACAGTTTCCTAAAAAGTATATATAGAATAGTTTCATGTGCCAATTTGTCACATATTTAAAAATAAGAAAATAACTATATTATACTTGTTTTAGGAGACAACAAATGTTGAAAAGGATTAGAGATTTACGTGAAGATGATGATTTGACACAAGAATATATTGCGAAAATCGTTTTGAATTGTACAAGATCATCTTATTCTAAAATGGAAGCTGGTAGCAGGCTAATCTCTATAAATGACCTTATCAAACTTGCAGATTTTTATAAGGTGAGTCTAGACTACCTTGTAGGTCGAGTGGATAATAAAGAAGACCATTACTCCAAAAAGTAGTAGGTTAAGAAAGCACATTGACAATTGAATAGTCCAAAATGGTACTTTCCTCATTTGTGGAGCAGTTTTGAATGGCTCGCCATGATAAGAGCGATATTAAAACCATCAATAAAATAGAGCGATACTTTATATGCCATGATACAAATGATATACAATGATACTTCTGACCGTTCAGGCTGCCACCGTAAAAGAGCAGCAAGTGAAATTCTTATGATGACTTCATCAGTCATGCCATGGAGGTAAAAATATTGTTTAGGAAGGATGATGACATGAATATAAAATATATATCTGTCGAAAATTCCATTGCAGAATGGGCCGATAAGAAAGGAATTCTAAAAAGATGGGATGGTTTAAATCAATATACATTGAACAGATGGATTAAAGAAATGCGAGAAAACAGAACATTTTCCATGTATGTAATTAACCCAACCCATAAACTTGTTTTCATTAATCTAGAAGGATTTGAAAGTTTCTTAAGATGGAAGCAAAAGCGGACAAAATAAGGAAGTCATGGTATAATATAGGGTAGTTATTTATTCTATACAACAATGATTTATTTCTTTTTAAGAGTTAAGAGGAATTAAATTATGTATTATGTAACTAAAACAAATTCAAAAGGACAACCCTTATATCAAGTGGTTGAAAAGTACAAAGATCCACTAACAGGAAAGTGGAAATCAGTAACTGTAAGTTATACTAAGAATACTAGTAGGGCGAGGAAACAAGCTGAAAGAGAGGTTCTTGATAAGATAGATAGACTAACTACTTCATTTGAAAGTCAGTTTAGCCCTGAACTGATTACAACATTTGGAGAGTTAAAAGAAAACTGGTTTCAGACTTGGTGTGTCTCTGTTAAACCACAAACAATTCAGAGAGAACTACTGGTGATGAAGCGTCTTGGGAAAATTATAGGAGATGATTTTTTATTAGACAGGATTACTCCACTTCTGATGAAAAAAAGTCTCAATAAATATTTAGAAATATATGATGCATCACCTTCAACAATGACTCATATAAAAAGTACTTGTAATAAGATTTTTAATCATGGTGTGTTATATAATGTCATTAAGTTCTCTCCTATGACTGCGGTAAAACTAGATATTTCACTAGAGAAAAGGCGTAAAGCAAAAGAAAGACATGATTCTAAATTTCTAGAAATCCATGAATTACACGCATTTTTTGATGTATTAAGCCAATGCAGAAATGCAAACTATTATGATCTTGCTATAGTATTGTTGCTTACAGGTATTCGAATTAGTGAAGCTGCTTTTTTACCATCAGATATTGATTTTGAAAAAGGAATCTTGCATATTGATAAGGCACTTCAATATCATTGTTTAAAAGTTGAACAATTTCACTTTGATACAACTAAAACACTCAATTCAATTAGAGAAGTAGCTTTGCCTGAAGCTGCAAGCGAAGCTATTAAAAGGACAATACAGAGAAATAAAGAGTTTGATGCTTATATGGAGAAACATCCCTGTCCTGCTTTTACACATTCTGAAAGTGTATTTAGAACAGAATACGGCTCTCCAATAACATCAAGCACTTTTCGTCAAATTTTGAAACGAATAGAAGGAAAATTATTGACAAATTGTTTAAGTGACTATGGTTTTAAGTGGGTAAAACATGTTACTCCCCATTCGTTTAGGCATATGCATATTAGTTACCTTCAAAGTAATGAGATGCACATAGCAGTGAAAGATATTATGACTAGAGTAGGGCACGCTAACTTTGAGACAACAATGGGCTATACACATAATATAAATCGTTCACAAGAAAATACTGTAAAAGCCTTAAATCAATTCTTCAAAATCACAATTTCCATTTTGAAGAATTGAAAAGTTATACCTGTAAATATTCCAGAATAATTGAAAAATTCATTGAAACTAGTGATAATAGCAATAAAGTAGAATTAAGTGTCGATGAGTTCAAAGACTTGTTACATCTTAGTCCACGTTACTCACCTAAAAATATTATTTCGAATTTACTATTAAAAATCAAAAAAGATATTGTTAAATACCACCCACAGTTTGATATAAAGATTGTGAAATCAAGTGAGAATCAAATCAGAGGTTTTTCCATTGCATGGTAGTTTTGGTGTTCGCTTGGTGTTTAGACAATAGTAAAATAAAATAGGGGCTCTAAACCCTTGCTACGAAAGGAAAAAAACTCAATGGCTACTATTCAATGGTTTCCTGGACATATGTCCAAGGCGCGTCGTCAGGTCCAGGAAAATTTAAAATTTGTTGATTTTGTGACAGTTTTAGTAGATGCACGTTTGCCCTTGTCTAGTCAAAATCCGATGCTGACGAAAATCATCGGGGACAAACCAAGGCTATTGATTCTAAACAAGGCAGACCTAGCGGACCCAGTATTAACAAAAGAATGGCGTCAGCACTTTGAATCACAAGGCATTCAGACACTTGCTATCAACTCTAAAGAGCAAATTACAGTTAAAGTCGTAACAGACGCTGCTAAGAAACTCATGGCAGATAAGATTGCTCGTCAAAGAGAACGTGGTATTCAAATTGAAACCTTACGCACCATGATAATCGGTATTCCAAACGCTGGTAAATCGACTCTGATGAACCGTTTGGCTGGTAAGAAAATTGCTGTAGTTGGTAACAAGCCTGGTGTGACAAAAGGTCAACAATGGCTCAAAACAAATAAGGATCTTGAAATCTTGGATACTCCAGGGATTCTTTGGCCAAAATTCGAAGATGAAACGGTCGCTCTTAAACTTGCCCTTACTGGAGCTATCAAAGATCAGTTGCTTCCAATGGATGAAGTGACGATCTTCGGTCTTAATTACTTTAAATCGCATTATCCTGAAAAACTTCAAGAACGTTTTAAACAGATGAATCTGGACGACGAAGCTCCTGAAATTATCATGGACATGACTCGTATCCTTGGTTTCCGTGATGATTATGATCGCTTTTACAACCTTTTCGTCAAGGAAGTTCGTGATGGAAAACTAGGCAACTATACATTAGATACATTGGAAGACCTCAATGGCAACGATTAAAGAAATAAAAGAAGCATTAACAAAGATAACAGATCTTAAAAGTCCCCTTTTTAAGGAATTTGAGAAAGATTCTCGCTCAGGTGTTCAAAAGGAAATTGAAAAGCGTAAGAAAGCCATTCAAGCTGACATTGATGAAAATCTCCGCTTAGAAACTATGCTTAGCTATGAAAAAGAGCTTTACGCTCAAGGTATTAGTTTCATTGCTGGTGTAGATGAAGTTGGACGTGGACCTTTAGCAGGTCCTGTTGTTGCTGCAGCAGTCATTCTGCCCAAAAATTGTAAAATAAAAGGCTTGAATGACAGTAAAAAGATCCCTAAGAGAAAACATGAGGAGATTTTTCAGGCTGTCAAAGAGAATGCCTTAGCAATCGGTATCGGGATTATGGATAATCATGTCATTGACCAAGTCAATATCTATGAAGCAACTAAACTAGCTATGAAAGAAGCTATCTCTCAGCTTGACCCTCAACCAGAACACCTTTTGATTGATGCTATGAAGTTGGATTTGCCGATTTCTCAGACATCCATCATCAAAGGAGATGCGAATTCCCTATCTATTGCAGCTGCATCCATCATTGCTAAGGTTACCAGAGATAAAATCATGGCAAACTATGATCAGGAATTTCCAGGTTATGATTTTTCTCAAAATGCTGGCTATGGAACTGCTAAGCATCTAGAAGGAATTAAAAAGTACGGTGTTACATCCATTCATCGCACCAGTTTTGAACCGATTAAAACGATCGTTTCAGAAACTAGTAAAAGATAATTAAAGGAGAGAATTATGGAGGAACAGAAGGAAATACTTAGTTCCAAGAAAGAATTTGCCTTCGCGTCCAGTACGATCTTAGCTCAAGTAGGGCGAGGTATTATTGTTGGATTAGTCGTAGGACTTATTGTAGGATCATTTCGATTTTTGATCGAAAAAGGCTTTCATATCGTTCAAGGATTTTATCAAGACCAAGAGAATCTGATACGGAATCTATTGATCATTTTATTGTTTTATATCCTCATTTGCTTACTTAGTGCCAAATTAACACGCTCAGAAAAAGATATCAAAGGTTCTGGTATTCCTCAAGTTGAGGCAGAGTTAAAAGGTCTCATGTCTCTTAACTGGTGGAGTGTCCTCTGGAAGAAATACATTCTAGGTATCTTGGCCATTGCGAGCGGACTCATGTTAGGCCGTGAAGGTCCCAGTATTCAG
Organism: Streptococcus sp. 27098_8_69; assembly: GCF_041432445.1. NCBI lineage: Bacteria > Bacillati > Bacillota > Bacilli > Lactobacillales > Streptococcaceae > Streptococcus > Streptococcus sp. 27098_8_69. The sequence goes on from NZ_JAPVZO010000001.1 coordinate 80,988, forward strand.
CTAGGTGCCGCTGGAGGAAAAGGAATTGCTAAATGGCTCAAGTCTAGCCCTGTTGAGGAGCGTTCTTTGATTGCTAGCGGAGCTGCTGCTGGACTTGCTGCAGCTTTTAATGCACCTATTGCAGGACTCCTATTTGTAGTAGAAGAAGTCTACCATCATTTTTCACGATTTTTCTGGGTTTCTACCTTGGCTGCTAGTCTAGTAGCAAACTTTGTTTCCCTTCTCATCTTTGGCTTAACACCTGTACTTGATATGCCGGACAATATCCCTCTCATGAACTTGAGCCAATATTGGATTTATCTGGTGATGGGGATTTTTCTAGGACTCTCAGGTTTTCTCTATGAAAAAGCCGTTCTGAATGTCGGAAAAGTATATGATTGGATTGGTCAAAAAATTAATCTAAATAAAGTCTATTATCCCATTCTAGCTTTTCTTCTTATCATTCCAGTAGGAATATTTCTACCTCAAATACTTGGTGGAGGCAATCAGCTTGTCTTATCCTTAACAGAACAAGATTATAGTTTCCAAATTCTCTTACTTTACTTTATCATTCGCTTTATCTGGAGTATGATCAGTTACGGAAGTGGACTGCCAGGTGGTATTTTCTTGCCAATTTTAGCTTTAGGATCCTTACTTGGTGCCCTAGTAGGCGTTATTTGTGTCAATCTTGGACTTGTTACCCAGCAGCAATTTCCCATATTTGTAATTCTTGGAATGAGTGGTTATTTTGGGGCTATCTCAAAAGCACCTTTGACAGCTATGATTCTTGTGACGGAAATGGTTGGTGACATCCGCAATCTCATGCCTTTAGGTATGGTGACCCTAGTTGCTTATATTGTCATGGATCTGCTCAAAGGGGCCCCTGTCTATGAAGCCATGCTGGAGAAAATGTTACCTGAATCAGCAACTGATGATGGAGAAGTTACACTAATAGAAATCCCGGTTTCAGACAAAATAGCTGGTAAGCAGGTACATGAACTCGATTTACCACATAACGTACTTATCACAACCCAAGTACATAATGGTAAAAGTAAGACAGTTAATGGATCCACAAGGATGTATCTAGGTGATATGATCCATCTCGTGATTCCAAAAGGTGAAATTGGAAAAGTAAAAGATTTGCTTTTATAGAAGTATTAATTTACATAATTTATGTTATGTTGTATCAGATAATGATTTAAGAAAAAGATTTTTCAGATTTATTTGATCGACAGATTCTTATAGATGAAAACAATATAAAAACAAAAACTCGGTCTCTAGATGATGAGATCGAGTTTTTATATTATATTCGAATAGACTGAAGAAGATTAGAAATTTTAAAACTATAAGTTCAATGAAATAATGATTTACCAAATTTTAAGCGATTTTTCCATTATATAGCTTACTAAGACAATCCTATATATCTCCTATAACATCTTTCCGAAAAACTATAATTTTCTTGAAAAATATATCTGCTTATGCTATACTACTAGTATAGAAAGATTTGGAGAAAAACATGAAACGCGAGATCTTATTAGAACGTATCGATAAACTTAAACAAGTTATGCCCTGGTATGTTCTGGAGTACTACCAATCAAAACTAGCTGTTCCATACAGTTTTACGACCTTGTACGAATACTTAAAGGAATACGATCGATTTTTTAGCTGGGTTTTGGAATCTGGTATATCGAATGCTGACACCATATCCAATATACCTTTAGACGTTCTGGAGAACATGACCAAGAAAGATATGGAATCCTTCATTCTTTACTTACGTGAACGTCCTCTGCTCAATGCTAATTCGACAAAAAACGGGGTTTCCCAAACAACCATTAACCGTACCCTTTCGGCACTTTCTAGTCTTTATAAGTATTTGACTGAGGAGGTTGAAAATGACCAAGGTGAACCGTATTTCTACCGTAACGTTATGAAGAAAGTTGCAACCAAGAAAAAGAAAGAAACCTTGGCTGCTCGAGCCGAAAATATCAAGCAAAAGCTCTTTTTAGGCGATGAAACAGAGGGGTTTTTGAATTATATCGATGAGGAATACCCCAAAACTCTCTCAAATCGCGCCCTATCCTCTTTTAATAAGAATAAGGAGCGAGATTTAGCCATTATAGCACTCCTTCTTGCTTCTGGTGTACGTCTCTCTGAGGCAGTTAATCTGGATCTTCGAGACCTTAATCTCAAGATGATGGTGATTGATGTTACTCGAAAAGGTGGAAAACGGGACTCAGTTAATGTAGCTGCCTTTGCTAAGCCTTATCTAGAGCAATATCTCGCTATTCGAGACAAACGTTATAAGACAGAAAAGACTGATACAGCTCTCTTTCTGACCTTGTATCGAGGGGTTCCAAACCGTATTGATGCTTCTAGTGTTGAAAAAATGGTCGCCAAGTATTCAGAGGACTTCAAAGTCCGCGTAACCCCCCACAAACTACGCCATACACTTGCGACTCGTCTCTATGATGCTACCAAATCACAGGTTTTGGTCAGCCACCAGCTGGGACATGCCAGCACACAAGTTACTGACTTGTATACCCATATTGTTAATGATGAGCAAAAAAATGCTTTGGATAGTTTGTGACGGCACATAATATAATTTATGTAATATTTATAAAAGGAGCGATAGATTTTTGATTATCTAACGCTCCTTTTATTATTCTAGAAAAATTCAATCCAATAATTTCTGTGTGGCTCAATTATAACTGGTTTTCCCAAAAATGACTTTAGATAAGCCAGATTCGCAGGGCTGACAGGTCTTTTCTCTTCGTTGTACTTCTCAGCACTTTCTTTCGTTAAAAAGCATTTAACAGCTTCATATGGCGTACCGTCACTAGCTGTACGATCAATACCCATATAAGCAATTTCATCACATTTTTGAGGAATGTCAGTAAGAAGTTTTCCAATAAAGTAGACCGTTTTATCTTTCATTAATTCATAAGCTTTACTATTTTCAAGGCGGTTATTAGCTGAAGCATACATAATACAAAAACTATCAACAATGTCTTTCATAGGCATTAATGCTTCTTTGCTAACGATAATTTCCTCAGGAGCGAGATCACCAATAATCAGGGCTTTAAAATGTGCTTGCTGAATAACATTGTCTAAGGCCATTCCAAGCGGGATTTGGACAGCTTGAAAACCTAATGGTTCTAACTCTTGTCTTTTCTTATCGAAGTGTTCTTGTGTGATACTATAGTCAATTGAACCTAAAACAGTACATAATGTGGTATAATCTTCTTATGGCATATTCAATAGATTTTCGTAAAAAAGTTCTCACTTATTGTGAGCGAACAGGTAGTATAACAGAAGCATCACACGTTTTCCAAATCTCACGTAATACCATTTATGGCTGGTTAAAGCTAAAAGAGAAAACAGGAGAGCTAAACCATCAAGTAAAAGGAACAAAACCAAGAAAGGTTGATAGAGAGAGACTTAAAAACTATCTTACTGACAATCCAGACGCTTATTTGACTGAAATAGCTTCTGAATTTGGCTGTCATCCAACTACTATCCACTATGCTCTCAAAGCTATGGGGTACACTCGAAAAAAAAGAATCACACCTACTATGAACAAGATCCAGAAAAAGTAGCCTTATTTCTGAAAAATTTTAATAGTTTAAAGCACTTAGCACCTGTTTATATTGATGAAACAGGATTCGATACTTATTTTTATCGAGAATATGGTCGCTCATTAAAAGGTCAGTTAATAAGAGGTAAAATATCTGGAAGAAGATATCAGAGGATTTCTTTGGTTGCAGGGCTAACAAATGGTGAGTTAATCGCTCCAATGACTTACGAAGAGACGATGACGAGCGACTTTTTTGAAGCTTGGTTTCAGAAGTTTCTCTTACCAACATTAAACACACCATCAGTTATTATTATGGATAATGCAAGATTCCATAGAATGGGTAAGCTAGAGCTCTTATGTGAAGAATTTGGGCATAAACTTTTACCACTTCCTCCCTACTCACCTGAGTACAATCCTATTGAGAAAACATGGGCTCATATCAAAAAGCATCTCAAAAAGGTATTGCAAAGTTGCAATACTTTTTTCGAGGCTCTTTTGTCTTGTTCTTGTTTCAATTGATTATAATATTCAAATCGTAAGGATTTGTAGATTCTTGGTTTTTAAAAAATGCTACCACAGTACGATCTAACTGTTCAAATAGTCCGAGATTTTCAATTGGAATTTTTATCATTGATGTTAGGCCTCATTTATTTAAATTTTCACTATATTATACTCCCATCAAATGTGAATATCAAGTTTAAACAAAAAGAAATCCATATTACATGGATCTCTTTTGATTTTATTCAACAACGGCTTCAGCAATTTCTTCAGCAGTAATTCCTGCGAAATAACGGCCTAAGTTAATGGTTTGAAGGGTTTTAAGAACATCTTCGCGTTCGTACTTAACACCACGAAGGACATCTTCTACTGCTGCAACGTCTTCGATACCGAAGAAGTCACCATAAATCTTGATGTCTTGGATTTTTGATTCAATGACGTTAGCGAAGATTTCAACCTTACCGCTTGGGAATTTAGTCCCACGACGGACATTATATTCAGGTGATTTCCCATAGTTCCAGTCCCAAGTTCCAAACTTAGTTTCTTTGATTCGATTGATTTCAGCCAATTCTTCATCTGAGAATACATACTCTGTCATCTCAGGATATTCTTTTTTCATGTATTCCAAGAGTAGATCACGGAATTCTTCAACGGTAATTTTTTCTGGCAATTCATCGACGATGTTGGTCACACGAGCGCGAACTGATTTAACTCCTTTAGACTCGAACTTATCTTTAGATACCTTAAGTGCATTAGCGAGGACAGACAAATCAACATCAAAGAGAAGGCAACCATGGTGCATGATGCGTCCATTGATATAAGCTTGGGCATTACCGCAGAATTTCTTACCATCGATTTCTAAGTCGTTACGGCCTGTAAATTCAGCCTTAACACCAAGTTGAGCTAAAGTATTAATTACTGGAGTTGAGAAACTCTTGAAGTCAAAGGCTTTAGTTTCATCTTCTTTTGAAATGATGGTATAGTTAAGGTTGTTCAAATCATGGTAAACAGCTCCACCACCACTGATACGACGCACCACTTCAATTCCGTTTTCGCGAACATAATCACGATTAATTTCTTCAATGGTATTTTGGTGACGACCTACAATGATAGACGGTTTGTTTATCCAAAGAATAAAGATTTGATCTTCATCAAGGAGATGTTTAAAAGCATACTCTTCTAAAGCGATATTAAAAGCAGTTTCGTTTGAATGATTGATAATGTATTTCATAAGATACCTTCTAATACGATAGAGACTGGAAAAAAATCCAGTCTAGTCTATCTATTTTTATTTTTTCTTAGGTGAATGGATGGCCATTCCTAGAACAGCAGCAAATGCTTCGTACATAACTTCAGAGTATGTTGGGTGACCGTGGATTGTCTTAAGCATTTCTTCAACAGTTATTTCCATTTCGATGATGCTTGACGCTTCATTGATCAACTCTGCAGCTGCAGGACCAATGATGTGAACACCAAGGATTTCACCATATTTCTTGTCTGCAATGACCTTAACAAATCCTTGAGCTGCATCTGATGCAATGGCACGTCCGTTTGCAGCAAAGTTGAATTTACCGATTTGGACATCATATTTCTCACGAGCTTGTTCTTCTGTCAAACCAACTGCTGCTACTTCTGGAAGTGTGTAAATAGCTGCAGGAGTCAAGTTCAATTTAGCAACAGCGTGGTTTCCTTTAAGCGCATTTTCAGCCGCAACTTCACCCATACGGAAGGCAGCGTGAGCCAACATCTTAGTACCGTTGATATCACCTGGTGCGTAGATACCTGGAACAGAAGTTTCCATGTATTCGTTGACTTTGATACGACCACGTTCTAATTCAAACTCGACTTCACCGATACCTTCAAGATCAGGAACACGACCGATTGAAAGAAGAGCTTTGTTTGCGATGACATCCTCTTTTCCTTCAACCTTGATACGGAGTTTTCCATCTTCTTCAATGATTTCTTGAAGTTTAGTACCCGTCAAGATAGTCATACCTTTACGCTCAAGGATTAAACGAAGGTTCTTAGATACTTCGGCATCCATAGCTGGAACAATACGGTCCATCATTTCGATAACAGTAACTTTTGAGCCGAATGTCATGAAGGCTTGCCCGAGTTCGATACCTACAACTCCACCACCAATGATCACAAGGCTTTCTGGTACTTCGTTCATTTCAAGGATGTCATCACTAGTCATCACAAGAGATGATTCCATACCAGGAACGTTGATTTTGCTTACTTTTGAACCACCAGCAAGGATGATTTTCTTAGTTTCAAGCAATTCAGAACCATTGACTAAGACGTTCTTATCCTTAGTAATAGTACCGATACCCTTATGAACATCAACTCCATAGCTACGAAGGAGTCCTGCAACACCACCAACAAGAGTATTAACAACTTTAGATTTAGTTTCTAAAAGTTTTTCCATATCAACAGTGAAGTTAGGATTTTCAATTACGATTCCACGATTTGCTGCATGACCAATATTCTCGATAATTTCGGCGTTGTGAAGGTAAGTCTTAGTTGGGATACATCCACGGTTTAAGCAAGTTCCACCAAGTTCAGATTTCTCAACAAGAGCAACCTTACCACCTAATTGAGCTGCTTTAATGGCAGAAACATAACCAGCAGGTCCACCACCAATAACAACGATATCATAAGCATCATCGCTCTTACCATCATCGTTTGAGGCACTTGCTGCAGGTGCTGGGCTAGCTTCTGGTGCAGCTGCTCCAGCTGATGGGATGTTTTCCCCTTCCTCACCAAGATATCCGATAACTTCAGTAACAGGAACAGTCTCACCGTCCCCTTTCAGGATAGCGATCAAATAACCATCTTCTTCTGCTTCCAATTCCATGCTGACTTTGTCAGTCATGATTTCCAAAAGGATTTCTCCTTCTTTTACAAATTCTCCGACTTTTTTATTCCATTGGACGATTTGTCCTTCTGTCATATCCACGCCGGCTTTTGGCATAATTACTTCTAAGGCCATATCTTACTTCCTCTATCTATATTTCTAAAACAAATATTTTAAACCAACATTGAGATTGGGTTTTCAATTAAAGCTTTCAAGTCTTTCATAAACTTAGCACCAGCCATACCATCTACGACACGGTGGTCAATTGTCAATCCAAGACTCATAATTGGACGAATCACGATTTCACCATTAACTACAACTGGTTTCTCAACTGTTGAGCTAACCCCGAGAATTGCTGAGTTTGGTTGATTGATGATAGGACCAAATGATTGAACACCAAACATCCCCAAGTTACTGATGGTGAAGGTTGAATTTTGCAACTCGCTAGGAGCTAGTTTACCATCCAAAGTACGTCCGATAACATCTTTGAAGGCAACTACCAACTCAGACAAGCTCATTTTTTCAGCATTATAAACGACTGGCGTCATCAAACCATTATCCATTCCAACAGCCATCGCAAGGTTGACATAATTGTGAGTGATAATTGTCTTGCCATCCTCAGTTAATGAAGCGTTGATATATGGATGTTTCATAAGAGTTTTGACAACCGCAAGTGAAAGCAAGTCTGTAACAGTGATTTTCTTGCCTGTTGCTTCCATAATCGGATCAAGAACTTTCTTACGAAGGGCAAGCATTTCAGACATATCGACATCGTAGTTAAGCGTAAAGGTTGGGGCAGTCAAGTATGACTCAACCATACGTTGAGCAATAACCTTACGCATAGGAGTCATCGGAATGCGTTCGATTTCTCCATAAGGAGTTACGTTATCTGGGACATCTTCCACTTTCTCAATTTGAGCAGGTGATTTAATCGTATCGTTTTCTATATTTTCAGGAAGGAAGGCTAAAACATCCTTCTTCATAATCTTACCACGGTGACCAGTTCCTTGGATTTCCTGCCATGCAATGTTATGTTCAAGGGCAATTCGTTTTGCAAGTGGTGAAATGCGAACCACATTAGTGTCTTTAAATGTTTCCACGTCTTCTTTGTGGACACGACCGTTTGCGCCTGAGCCAGAAATATCGTAGAGATTAATTCCTAAATCATCCGCTAATTTTCTAGCTGCAGGAGTCGCTCTTAGCTTATCATCAGCCATGACCTCTCCTATTCTATTTATGATGCAAAGGGCGTTAAAAGTCAAAGTGAAAATAGAAAACTTGACGAAGAAACTTTAGTTTCTATGAAAGTTTATCTTTTTCACACAGACTTTAGCCCGTGCTCTAATCTAAGATATCAAGGACGTAGAGAACAAAGAAAAAATAGGAGATTGACGCTGTGTTCGATGAACACAAGGAAATCTATCTTTTTTTCACAGTCCTCAGTCCGGATTCAGTTACAATGATACTAAGGGCGTCAAAAGTCTCAGTGAAAATAGGAAACTTGACGAAGAAACTTTAGTTTCTAGGAAAGTTTATCTTTTTCACCCAGACTTTAGCCCGAGTTCAACTCTACAAGTAACTTGGATACGAATCGTATCTCAAGTTACTACGGTTGCCGCTATCAGGCGGTCAACCTAGTAGACTTACTAATTCGTTCGTCGGTTAATATCGACCCGACTCTCTCCTGTCGCAACTTTTCAACTTACTTGGATACAAAAATTATCTCAAATAAGTTTCGTTTACATAATTTATATTATGTATTATTGTTTGTTATGAGTTTTACGGATTGCATCTTTGATGCTTTCAACTGTTGGAATCATTGCATTTTCAAGATTTTGTGCATAAGGCATTGGTACATCTTCACCTGCGCAACGGCGGATTGGTGCATCCAAATAATCAAATGCTTCTGATTCTGAGATAATAGCTGAGATTTCACCGATAAAACCACTTGTCTTGTGAGCATCATTGACAAGAACTACTTTTCCTGTTTTCTTAACTGAGTTAATGATGATGTCTTTATCAAGTGGAACCAAAGTACGTGGGTCTACTACTTCTACTGAAATGCCTTCCTCAGCCAATTCTTCAGCTGCTTGCATAACACGACGAAGCATTTTACCATATGTTACTACTGTTACATCAGTTCCTTCGCGTTTGATTTCTCCGACACCAAGTGGAATGGTGTAGTCAGGATCAACAGGCACTTCGCCTTTTTGGTTAAATTCTGACTTGTATTCAAGAATGATAACAGGGTTGTTATCACGAATAGAAGACTTAAGAAGCCCTTTCATATCAGCTGGTGTACCTGGAGCTACCACTTTCAATCCTGGGATATGCGTAAACCATGTTTCCAATGATTGTGAGTGTTGAGCCGCAGAACCTACTCCGTTACCAGCTGCACAGCGGATTGTCATTGGGACTTGACCTTTACCACCAAACATATAACGAGTTTTTGCTGCTTGGTTAACGATAGCATCCATGGCAATTACAGAAAAGTCCATGAAGGTCATATCAACGATTGGACGAAGACCAGTCATAGCTGCACCAGCAGCTGCACCAGAAATAGCAGCTTCAGAAATCGGACAGTCACGAACACGTTCTGGACCAAATTCTTCAAGCATACCTACTGAAGTTCCGAAGTCTCCACCGAAAACTCCGACATCTTCACCCATCAAAAGCACATTTTCATCACGACGCATTTCCTCAGACATTGCAAGGATAATGGTATCGCGGAAAGACATTAATTTAGTTTCCATATTTTCTCTACTTCTCCTTAGTCTGCGTAAATATCTTCGAAAGCTGATTCTAGTGGAGGGAATGGACTCTCTTCAGCAAATTTAACAGATGCTTCCACTGCTTCCTTAACTTGTGCTTGAATTTCTTCAAGTTCCTCTGCACTTGCAATCTTGTTCTCAACAAGGTACTTGCGAAGGTTTTCGATAGGATCTTTTTGCTTCCACTCTTCTACTTCTTCGCGTGTACGATATTTACCAGGGTCTGATGATGAGTGACCAAGCCAACGGTAGGTTACACTTTCAATCAAGACAGGACCTTTACCAGAGCGAACATGCTCTACAGCTTTTTTAAACCCTTCATAAACGTCGATAACATTGTTACCATCTTCGATAAACATACCAGGAATACCGTATGCGGCACTACGTTCATGGATGTGTTGAACATTAGTCATTTTCTTAATATCTGCAGAGATTCCGTAGCCATTATTGATACAGTAGAAAATAACTGGGAGATTCCAGATTGAAGCCATATTTACCGCTTCGTGGAAGACACCTTCGTTAGTCGCTCCATCACCAAAGAAGCAGACAACGATTTTACCAGTGTTTTTCATTTGTTGAGTAAGGGCTGCACCTACTGCAATACCCATACCACCACCAACAATACCGTTGGCACCAAGGTTACCTGCATCAAGGTCGGCGATGTGCATCGATCCACCTTTACCTTTACAAGTTCCAGTATACTTACCAAGGATTTCAGCCATCATACCATTAAGGTCGATTCCTTTAGCAATGGCTTGTCCGTGACCACGGTGGTTTGATGTGATAAGATCATCTTCGTTTAGAGCTAACATAGCCCCAACGTTAGCAGCTTCCTCACCAACAGAAAAGTGCGTCATACCGGGCACTTTCCCTTTTTTTACTAATTGAGCAATTTTTAAGTCCATACGACGAATTTCTTCCATCTTACGGAACATCTCAAGCAAAAGATTTTTATCTAAAGTTGACATAATCTTGCCTTTCTAAGTTTAAATTCTTATAATTCTATTTTACTTTATAGGTTAATTAGTGTCAAAAAATATGCTTGCAATTTTTCACAATATAAAAAAAGAAAAGTCAGTAAAATCAAGACTTTTCTTTATATAAAATACAAATTTCACAAGCTGTTTTTTCATCGTTTTTCAACAAATTATTTGAATCTTTTCATAATAACTTGTAAACGCCACTGATAAAGAATTCCACTTACCATTAAACTAATGATAAGAGCAATCCAATAGGAATACGCACCTAAACTAGTCGAATAATCAAGATATAACCCAAGCGGAATCCCAACACCCCAGTATCCGAGAAGACCAAGACAAAAAGGAACAATCGTATCCTTGTAACCTCTTAAAATACCTTGTAAAGGTGCCGCAAAGGTATCAGCTAACTGGAAGAACAAGCTATAGGTCATAAAAGATGCTGTCAGTTGGATAAATTCTGAATCTTGACCATATAGTCTGGCTACATTTTCACGATAAATGTAGAGAAAACTAAGTGTTAAAACCGCAAACACCATTGCTGTTAAACGACCAATATGGATATACTGTTTAGCATCGTCTAACCGTTTAGCTCCTACCTCATAAGAAATCACAATGGCCATGGCAGTTGAAATACTCATAGGAAAAGCATACATCAGATTTGAAAAGTTCATAGCTGACTGATGACTGGCAATAATAAGTGATGAGAATTTCGCCATAATCAAACCAACAACTGAAAAAATGGCTACTTCAGCAAATACCGTCCCACCAATTGGTAGACCAAGATAAATAGCTTCCTTGATTTTTTTGATTTGTAGGGGCATAGGTTTTTGGAGTTGATATTCCTTAAGCTTTTTATGCTTTATTAAGACCAAAGTCGAAATCAGCAACAAGGCCCAGTAAGCGAGGGAAGTTCCCAGACCTGCTCCTGCACCTCCTAACTCAGGAAAACCAAAAGCTCCATATATTAGTAAATAGTTAAATCCACTATTTAAAGGAAGTAAAAGAAGCATAAGATACATAGACAACTTTGTTAGTCCTAGCGTATCAAGTAGCGATCGAATAACACTAAAAAGCAAGAGAGGAATAATACCGATGGCTAGGAGCCACAGATAACGTATGGCAACACTGGATACAGCCACTTCCAGCCCCATGAATTGTAAGACAATTGGTGCTAAAAAGAAAACCAAGCCAAAAAGTACGATAGATAAGGCTAAAGCCAAATAAAGAAATTGATAAAAATCCGAAGAAACTTCTTTCTTTTTTCCTTGTCCCAAATGGTGACCAATAATAGGGACCAAGGCCGAGACAATCCCTGTCAGGAAGGTAAAGAAAGGATTCCACAAACTAGTTGCAATTGAAACACCCGCTAGATCCAGTGTATTATATTGGCCTGTCATCGTGGTATCGACAAAAGATGCGGAAAAATTAGCGAATTGATAAATTAGAATAGGAAAGAAAATTTTTAAAAATAAGATGATTTTGTTTTTAATAGTTTTTGTTGTATGCATACCTACTCTTTCTACTCCTTTTCATCCAAGCCAAAAAGCTTTAAGCCGTATTTTCTCAAGCTCAAGGGTGGATTACTAGCTTTTGATGTCGTGTGCCAACAATTACATGAGGCGCAATAATAGCTTCTAACCAAGCCACCATTATCATAGTCTACGGCGTGATCAGCTTTTTCCTTGGTTTCATACTGAATTTTAGCACGGTTAGCGGCTGGACAATATACTCCATGACAAGCATTTCGTTTACGATTTCTAAGTTTACAAAAATAATTCATCCTCAAGCTCCTAATCTGCTTGATAAACGATTTGTCCCTTACAGATAGTGTATTTAACCTGCCCTTTTAATTGTTCACCAATGAATGGTGAATTAGCTGCTTTAGAAGCAAAATGCGTATCAACGATTCGGTCAGCTTTATCATCGAAAATTGTAATATCAGCTGGGCCGTTTTCAGCCAAATATCCTGCTTCAAAATTATACAATTTGGCTGGGTTTACTGTCATTTTTTCTAATAATTCCATCAGGGTTAGCTCACCAGCTTCGACTAAGTAAGTTAAACCGAGTGACAAAGAAGTTTCTAAACCTGTCATACCTGATGGAGCTTTGGTAATATCTTCGACATTCTTTTCATCAGCATGGTGAGGCGCGTGATCTGTCGCAATTACTGAAATGACACCTGACTTGAGTCCTTCGATAACTGCACGGCGGTCAGACTCCAGACGAAGAGGTGGATTCATCTTAGCGTTACTTCCCTTAGTCAAGAGAAGCGCTTCAGTCTTAGAAAAATGCTGGGGTGCTACTTCTGCAGTTACGTTTGCTCCCATATTTTGAACAAACTCCACAACTTTGACACTTTCTTCTTTTGACAAATGCTGGATATGAACATGAGCCTTGGTTGCATAGGCAATCATGACATCACGAGCAATCATAGCGTACTCTGCAACCCCAGTAGCACCGCAGATATGGAAATGTTCTTTAGCGATATTTTCGTTAAAACCAAGCGTACCATTTAAACCAGGATCTTCTTCGTGCAGACTGATAAAGGTGTTTAACTTTTTAGCCTCTTCCATGGCTTCCTTGACCACTTTACTGCTTTCAAGCGGAATGCCATCATCAGAAAAACCTACAGCACCAGCTTCTAAAAGCGCCTTAAAGTCTGTCAAATCTTTGCCATTAAAGTTCTTGGTAATCGTTGCTACAGATTTAACGTTGATCTTTTCTTTTGCCGCAGATTGAAGAACTTCTTTCAAAGTCTCAACATCTGAAATGGTTGGATTGGTATTAGCCATCATGACAACTGTCGTAAAGCCACCTGCAGCAGCCGCTAGCGCACCTGTATGAATGTCTTCTTTATGAGTTTGACCAGGTTCACGGAAATGAACATGGATATCCACCAATCCAGGCGCAACTACAAGACCAGTAGCATCTATTACTTGAACTCCCTCAACATCGATTCGAGGAGCGATTTTAACGATTTTTCCATTTTCAACTAAAATATCACTGACTTGATCCAAACCAGACTTAGGATCCATTACACGGCCGTTTTTGATTACTATCATCGCTTTACTCCTTTATTCGTAGAAATCCACTTGGGTATCCAATAATTTATCACCATCATAGACAAATTTAGCTGAAAAGAATGGTTTATCTTCTAAAAGCCACTCTACAAAGGTATGGTCCCCTTCCCAGGTCGGCTTACTTAAAACCTCATCGTAAGGAACCCATTCTAAGGTTCCTTCATTACAGTCAATCAACTCACCTTCAAACTCAGTTACTTTAAATACATAGGTGTACCAGTCAAGGTCTGGTGTAAACTCTGGAAAGGTGATAACTCCTTTTAATACTGGTTTTGCTTTTAGACCAGTTTCTTCAAGAATTTCACGAGCAGCACATTCTTGTGGAGTTTCCCCCCGTTCTAACTTTCCACCTACACCGATCCATTTCCCTTCATGGACATCATTAGGCTTTTTATTGCGATGAAGCATGAGCAGTTCTTTTCCGTTATCAATGTAGCAAATTGTCGCTAACTGAGGCATATTCTCTCCTTATCTAAGCCAATCAATTGGCTCTTGTCCACTTACTTTTAAGAATGTATTTGCTTTTGAAAATGGTTTTGACCCCCAAAATCCTCTGTAAACGGAAAGGGGACTCGGGTGAGCTGATTCAATAATCAGATGTTGAGGATTAGTTACCAATACCTTCTTCTTACGTGCATAAGCACCCCAGAGAACAAAAACTACTGGTCTATCTAAATTATTGACAACCTTAATCACTGCATCCGTGAAAGGTTCCCATATCTGCCCAGCATGACCATTTGCTTGACCAGCAGGAACCGTCAAGCAAGCATTGAGAAGCAAGACCCCTTGCTCGGCCCAAGTAGTCAAATCATGTGAATTCTTAACTCCAATATCATCTGCAAGTTCTTTCAAGATATTTTGCAAAGAAGGAGGTGCTGAAATAGAATCTGGAACCGAAAAACTTAAGCCCTGTGCCTGACCTGGTCCATGATAAGGATCTTGACCAAGGATAACCACCTTAACCTCTTCCAGAGGAGTTGTTATAAGAGCCTGAAAAACCTTTTCTTTAGGAGGATATACAGTTCCTTGAGCATAAACCTGCTCCATAAAGTGATTGATTTTACCAAAATAACCCTCAGGTAATTGCTCTTTAATCAAAGCATGCCAAGATGAGTGTTCCATAGCCGACTCCTTCGTTAATACTGCCTCTATTATAGCAAAAAGTGGCTACCTAAACCACTTTTTACAGTTTATATAAGCAATCCAGCAAATCTTTGTAAGAATGAACTTCATAAGTTGGCTGGGCTTGGGTTTTATTTTCCAGATGATGAGGGTTGTACCAGATAGTATCAATCTCAGCATTATTGCCACCCTGAATATCAGCTGATAAGGAGTCACCAATCATAAGGGCATATTTTTTATCAAAGTTAGGGATTCGAGCTCCAATTTTCTCATAAAATGCAGCATCTGGTTTTTGAGTATGGAGCTGTTCTGAAATGAAAATCTCCTTGAAAAATGGTGCGATACCAGATTGTTCCAAACGACCTGTCTGAATAAGGGTAATTCCATTTGTTGCAGCATAGAGCTCATAGCCTTGTTTTATCAAATTTTTTAATAAATCTTCCACACCTGGGAAAGTCTGCCCCTGTTTCGATAGGAAAAACTGGTAGCGCTCTGCTAAGGAGGCCCCATCTTTTTCAATACCAAAATGAGCAAACAATTTTGCAAAACGAGTGTTAATTAACGCAGCCTTTGTAATTTTTTTCTGTTCCAAATCCTTCCAAAGGGCTTTGTTCATAGGCACATAATAATCTTTGTAAGTTTGGATATCCTCAACTCCTTCTTCTTCTAAAAGTTGCGTCAGAGCTATATCCTCAGCAGCATCAAAATCGAGTAAGGTGTGATCTAGGTCGAATAATAGAAATTTGTATTTCAATTTTAAAAACTTCCTTTCTTTTGGGGACAAAGAGTGGGACTAAATGATTCAAAAAAAAATAAAAAATTTTACCTCTACTTATTGAATAACTTAGCCCAATTCTGCTTGGAATTTAAAATTCTGGAGACATAAACCTCATATTTGTCGATATAATAAAAAGCTAAATAATTTTCAATTGGCATATATCGATAACATTTTCCGTCATCTGTTAATTCACCATACCCTCGACTCGACACCAAAGGACATGCTTCTGGAAAGGTTTCTAAAGTTTCTAGTGCCGTTAGAATAAGGTCTAGTTTACTATCGGCAGATTGCTGGCTGTAAAAATTCAGTACAATATAATCATGTATTTCTCTCAAGTCTTTCTTAGCTTGATCCGTAAGAGAAAGATGGTAACGCTTATGATTAGTCAAGTCCAAATTCCTTTCTTACATCTGCCAAAGACGTTAGTTTACCTTGCTCAATTTCTTGATGACCCATCAAGATTTCCTTTTTCAAGTCTTCAAAAGCAACCTGATATTGAGTCTCTTGTAAATCACTAAATACGAACTCTTTAGGATCAACTGCACCTGTCGCAATTTTACGAAGTGCAGCATTAAAAATATCTGATAGGGTTAACTTTTCATCAGCTAAGATTTCTTTCGTTTGTTGGTAAAAAGTCGAATCTGCTCTAAAATTAACAGGTTGAGTACTTGCCATGATTAATACCTCTTTGTAAAGATGATTTGTAAATACATTTTATCATCTTTAGATTTGAAATTCAACGAAAAGCTCCTTTAACAGAAAAGGAGCTATCTTTTATTTTATTGGTGTACAGCTTGGGCTGCTGTGATAAGAGTAAGTTTGAAGACGTCGTCTGAATTACATCCACGAGAAAGGTCATTAACTGGTTTGTTCAAACCTTGCAATACTGGACCAACCGCTGCAAAGCCACCGAGACGTTCTGCCATCTTGTAACCAATATTCCCTGCTTCAATACCTGGGAAGATAAAGACGTTTGCTTGTCCAGCAACCTTACTTCCTGGTGCTTTAAGAGCAGCTGTTTCTGGAACGAAGGCAGCATCGAATTGCAATTCCCCATCAATTTCAAGGTCAGGACGAAGATCATGAGCAATCTTAGTTGCTTCAACAACTTTATCTACGCTTTCACCAAAACCAGAACCTTTAGTTGAGTAGCTTAGCATCGCAATTTTTGGTTCGATACCAAACATCTTAGCTGTGATAGCAGAGTTAATCGCAATCTCTGCCAATGCTTCAGCATCAGGATTGATATTGATGGCACAGTCACCAAATAGGTAACGCTCAGTGCCACGAACCATAAGGAAGGCACCTGAAGTACGACTAACATTTGGACGTGTTTTAATGATTTGAAGGGCTGGGCGAACAGTTGCCGCAGTAGAGTGAATAGCTCCTGAAACCATTCCATCTACCAAGCCCATGTATACTAACATAACACCAAAATAGTTCACGTCTTTAACCAATATTTCGCGAGCTTCTTCTTCAGTCATTTTTCCTTTACGACGTTCTACAAGTGATGCTACCATGTCTTCAAATTGAGGGTAATGTGCAGGATCGATTACTTCATAACCATCCATGATTCCTTCGATTTCAAGATAGATTTTAATTTTATCAGGATTTCCAAGTAGGACAGGAATAACTTCTGTTTCTTTTACGATGCGTTTTGTAGCTTGAAGAATACGTGGTTCTTCACCTTCTGGCAAGACAATGCGTGCATTTTTACCAACTAGGTTGGCTTTTAAATTTTCAAAAACTTCCATGAGTTTTTACTCCTTTTTAGATAAATTATTATTTGATAACTGAGTTATAAGATTCTTAAAATCATCCGGCAGTGGACTTTCCATCTCCAACTGCTCTTCAAGAAAAGGATGATAAAACGATAAGTAATGGCAATGTAGAGCTTGACGCTCTATGCCACGTTTAAGACTACCACCATATAGGTCATCGCCAAGCAAAGGGAAACCTATATGAGAGAAATGGACACGAATCTGGTGGGTCCTTCCTGTATGTAGTTGAATATCAACAAGATGAATATTGCCATAAGACTCCACTATACGATAGGAAGTATGGGCATACTTACCACCTTTTGCCACTCGTCTAGTGATTATGGAATCTTCATCTCGAGCAATCGGTGCAATGATTTCACCTTGAGGCTCCAGAAACCCATCTCCTTTAACCAGAGCAAAATAGCGCTTTTCAATGGCTTTCTTTTGCAACTGCTTGTCTAGTCTAGCGTGGGCATACCCGTGTTTAGCAAAAAGCATGAGACCCGAAGTATCGCGATCTAGTCTGGTTACAATGTGAACCTGTTGATTTTCGTAGTTCTGATTCACATAATAGCCCTTGATAAAGTTAGCGATGGTATTGGAATGATTGACACTAGGAATCGAGGCCACACCAAAGGGTTTGTTTAAAATCAAGAAATGATCATCTTCAAACAGAATATCCAGTGGATAATCAATGGCTTCCAGTGTCTCGAAACCTTCCTCAGGAGGAATGTCGATGACAACCACATCCCCAATATCTAAGAGATAGGTTGCATTTTGTGGATGACCGTTTACGCGAATATCTCCACCTCGAAACTTGATTTTGGCAAGTAAACCTTTCGAGACTTCGTGTTTTTTTAAAAAGGTCTTTACCTTGACATGTTCGTCAGCAATAAATTCAAACCTCATTCATCCACCTCACCAATAAAGGCATCCTTGACACGATTCCAAAAACTAGTATGGCTTGGTGTTGCGACAAAGTGAATCTTGTGGTGGTCTATTTGGTATTCTATTCTTTCAATATTACGGTAAGAATAAATGCTATTGTCAACAGAAATCGTATGATAGTCATTACGAGTTGGTATCAATTCTATCTTATCCTTCTTAGGCACAATGATAGAAGAACCTAAGGTTCTGTAGACACGATTGTTAAGACTCGCAATTTCTGTCAATTGTAGGGCCTCAATAGTAGGATGTAAAACAGCTCCACCAAGAGATTTGTTATAGGCTGTACTCCCGGTTGGCGTCGATACCGTCAGGCCATCTCCTCTAAAACGTTCAAATGGCACTTGGTTAATGATAATATCGGCAACCATAGTCCTATCAGCTCTCCGAATGCTAGCCTCATTCAAAGCTCGGAAAATTTTCACTTCTCCATTTTCCAAAAATATCTTTACATTTAACAGCGGGTAAGACACACGAGCCCCAGTATCCAACTGTAGATTAGTAAGCAGTTGATCTAGTTCAAAATCACGGTAATCCGTATAGAAGCCTAAATGACCTGTGTGAACACCAACGAAGCGAACCTTATCCAGCTGGTCTTCATACTTGTGAAAAGCAGACAAAAGCATCCCATCCCCACCTATGGAAATCACGATATCGGGATGTTTATCATTTAATATAAAGTTATTCTTTTTAAGTCGATCTCTTAATTCATATAAGACTCTTTGACTTTGAGGTTTGCGATTAGCGATTAGATCAATTCGTTTACCTGTATTCTTCATCGGTATCGTCACTATTACCTACCCCGTCATTTAACTTTCTATGCAATGGATCAAAGAGCGCCTGTGCTTCCTGGATATCATCACGAATTTTACTCATTTCTTCATCCAATTGGTGGGATATCCTTGCTGTGATTTCCAGACGTTTCTTAATTTCTTCTGGAAAATCCCCTTGATATTTATAGTTGAGAGAATGCTCGATGGTAGCCCAAAAATTCATAGCCAAGGTACGAATCTGAATCTCCACCAGAATCGTTCTTGCCCCCTTGATCGTGTCCACAGTATACTCAATAATCAAATGGTAAGAACGATAGCCTGAAGCCTTTCGATGAGTGATGTAGTCACGTTCTTGTACCACTCTCATGTCTTGCCTCTTACGAAGGATGGCAACAACCTCGCTCACGTCATCTACAAATTGAACCATGACGCGTAAACCTGCAATATCTTGCAAGTCCTGTTCCAACGTATCGTATCCAATCCCTCGACGAGCCATTTTTTCTTTTATACTTTCGATCGGTTTGACTCGACCAGTTACAAACTCAATTGGAGAATGTTTATTTTGTTTGCGGTATTGTTTTCGAATACCTCGGAGTTTTATCTTCAGCTCTCCGACAGCCTGAATGTAAGGATCTAAAAATTCTTCCCATTCTGTAATCATATATCTTTTTCATCCAATTCTCTATACACTTCGATTTATCTAGTTTTTGATTTTCTAGGAAAAATCTTATACAATAAATACAATGCTTATTATACCATACAATCGCTTTCAAAGATAAGGAAAAAGTAAAAAAAATGAAACATTTAGAAATTGAAATGAAAACACTTCTAAACAAGGATGAATATCAAAGATTGCAGGAGCACTTTTCAGGAGTCACACCTATTACACAAAAAAATTACTACCTAGACACGCCTGATTTTTACCTTCGCCAACATAAAATTGCTATGCGCATTCGTACTTTTGAAAATAGCGCTGAATTGACCATAAAAATCCCACAAAAAGTCGGAAATATGGAGTATAATCAAGGTCTCAGCCTTGAGGAAGCAAACCATTGTCTTAAAGAATGTAAACTTCCACAAGGAATGATTCTTGACGAATTGACTAGCCGTGGACTTTCAACCAATGGCTGGGTAGTTTTAGGTTGCCTAACTACTGTTCGCTACGAAAAGCAAACTCCGATCGGACTCATGGCACTTGATCAAAGCCAATACTTTGATATTGTTGACTATGAGCTTGAATTAGAAGTGGAAGATGGCAACCAAGGTAGTCTTGATTTCCAAGAATTTTTACAAGCCAATGAAATCCATTACAAAAAAGCTCCTTCAAAATTGGTTCGTTTTATAGAAAATATGAAAAAATACTGAAATAATCTTCTTTTTTTGATAAAATAAAAGGGATGAAAATAATTAGAATCTGTTGTAGAGAGTATTTATCACTAAAAGTGTTTCACTACAGCGATTCACTTAGTTTAAAGAGGACGGTTTATCGATGTCAGATACAAAAAACATGAAACTTTTCGCACTATCTTCCAACCAGGAAATTGCTCAAAGAATCGCAGATGCTGCAGGTGTTCCACTTGGAAAAGTATCTTCACGTCAATTTTCAGATGGTGAAATCCAGGTTAATATTGAGGAAAGTGTTCGTGGATACGATGTTTATATCATCCAATCAACTAGTTATCCAGTAAATAATCACTTGATGGAACTCTTGATTATGGTTGATGCTTGTGTTCGTGCTAGTGCAAATACAATCAATGTTGTCATGCCTTATTTTGGTTATGCTCGTCAAGACCGTATCGCTTCTTCTCGCGAACCCCTTACAGCTAAACTTGTTGCAAATATGTTGGTTAAAGCCGGAGTTA
This sequence comes from Streptococcus sp. 27098_8_69, assembly GCF_041432445.1. NCBI lineage: Bacteria > Bacillati > Bacillota > Bacilli > Lactobacillales > Streptococcaceae > Streptococcus > Streptococcus sp. 27098_8_69. Next base: position 101,967 of record NZ_JAPVZO010000001.1, read on the forward strand.
GTCGTGTATTGACACTTGATCTTCACGCTGTTCAGGTTCAAGGTTTCTTTGATATTCCTGTTGACAACCTCTACACAATTCCTCTTTTTGCAAAACATTATTGTGATAAAGGTTTGACAGGTTCAGATGTGGTTGTTGTTAGCCCTAAAAATTCAGGTGTAAAACGTGCTCGTAGCCTTGCTGAGTACCTTGATGCACCGATTGCTATCATCGACTATGCTCAAGATGATTCTGAACGTAGCCAAGGATATATTATCGGTGAGGTTGAAGGCAAGAAAGCAATCTTGATTGATGATATTCTAAATACAGGTCGTACTTTCTCTGAAGCTGCTAAAATCCTAGAACGCGATGGTGCAACTGAAATCTATGCAGTTTCAAGTCATGGACTTTTCGTTGACAGCGCTGCAGAATTGCTTGATGCAGCTAATATCAAAGAAATCTTGGTTACAGATTCTGTCGTAACAGAAAGTAAAAAACCAAAAAATGTAAAATACATTACTGCAAGCGAATTAATTGGTGATGCCATGGTTCGTATTCATGAAAGAAAACCAGTTAGTCCACTATTTAAATAGAAATTAGGTGAGTTTTTGATTTATTTGGATAATGCTGCAACGACTCCAATGTCTTCAGTAGCTATCTCAGCAATGACTCAAGTCATGCAAGAAACTTATGGCAACCCTTCTAGTATTCATGGACATGGGCGCCAAGCAGGTAAACTATTACGAGAAGCTCGTCAAGAACTAGCAAGTTTACTAGGAACAAAGCCACAACATATATTCTTTACCACTGGTGGTACTGAAAGCAATAATACTGCTATTATCGGCTACTGCCTTCGCCATCAAAATCGTGGAAAGCACATTATCACTACTGCGATTGAGCACCATGCTGTTCTAGAACCCATCAAATACTTGGTTGAAAATTTCGGTTTTGAAGTGACTATTTTACAGCCTGAACATCAAGAAATCACTGCAGACCAAGTCAAAAATGCACTTCGTGAAGATACCATTCTTGTTTCTACTATGTTTGCCAACAATGAAACCGGTACACTATTACCTATTGCTGAAATTGGTGAAGTTCTAAAAAATCATCCAGCCGTCTATCATGTCGATGCAGTTCAGGCAGTCGGTAAATTAGAGATACTTCCCGAAGAATTGGGAATTGATTTTCTCAGTGCTTCTGCACACAAATTTTATGGTCCAAAAGGAGTTGGTTTTCTCTATGCTGCCTCTACAGATTTTGATTCCTATCTTCATGGTGGTGATCAAGAGCAGAAAAAAAGAGCAGGAACAGAAAATCTTCCTGCCATTGTAGGAATGGTAGCAGCCCTAAAGGATGATCTTGAAAACCAAGCACAAAACTTTGAAAAGGTTCAATGTTTAAAAGACATCTTCTTAAATGAAATGGCTGAGACAGACTATTACCTCAATCAAGGAAAAGACCAGCTACCATATGTCCTTAATATTGGATTTCCAGGCCAACGTAATGATCTACTACTTCTTCGTCTAGATCTTGAAGGGATTTCTATTTCAACTGGTTCTGCTTGTACTGCAGGTGTCGTACAGGTTAGTCATGTTCTTCAGGCTTTCTACGGAGAAGACTCTCCTCGCTTACACGAATCCGTTCGCGTCAGCATTTCACCTCAAAATACAGAGCAAGAAATGATCACCCTCGCACAAACTCTAAAAGAAATCATTGGAGGATAACTCAATGGCATTCGAAAAAACTATTAGTCTCAAAAATTGCCGTTACGATTACACACTTAGCCCAACTGTCAAAAAGTTTACTCTAAAAGATAACACTTTTTTTGAAACAAAGGTTGGTAACTATGAACTAACACGTCTTCTTGAAAAAGTTCCTAATAGTGGGGAAGGTTTCCAACTTAAGATTATCATCAACAAAGACTTAACTGGTGCAAAAATCAACATCACTGATAAATTTGGTTTACGTTTGGTTGATATCTTTAAGTCAGAAGAAACTCATATCCACCAAGAGAAATTCTACTTCTTGATGGACAGTCTTGTTGAACGTGGTGTTTTCACTAAAAGTGAAAGATAGAGGGTCACTATGTTTCGATTAACCTATAAGGATGCCTATCAAGTCGATCGCCTTTTAGAATACGAAGATTACGAAGCACTCATGCTGTCACTTTCAGGATGTGTGACTCTTCCAGATACGACCGTCATTACTTCTCTTACCTATAAGGGAGAAGAAATCTATCAAGGTCTTCTGGGAGATCTCTATCGTTTTCTATCTCACTATGATTTTACAAAGATAAACTAAGATTTTCTTAGTTTTTTCTTGTTTTTGTTGATTTTTTCACAATCTTTCTATAAAATAGTATTTAGAAAGGTTGTGATTTTGTGAAAGAAAAACAGTCTGCTATTCCAAAAGCAACAGCAAAGAGACTTTCTCTTTATTATCGTATCTTTAAAAGATTTCATGCAGAAAAGATTGAAAGAGCCAACTCAAAACAAATTGCCGAGGCCATTGGTATTGATTCTGCTACGGTTAGACGAGATTTTTCCTACTTTGGTGAACTCGGTCGCCGTGGATTTGGCTACGATGTCAAAAAACTAATGACGTTTTTTGCTGATCTTCTAAATGATAATTCTATTACAAATGTTATGTTGGTGGGTATTGGTAATATGGGGCACGCTCTCCTTCACTACCGTTTCCACGAACGAAACAAAATGAAAATTATTATGGCTTTTGATTTGGATGATCATCCTGAAGTTGGGACGAAAACTCCCGATGGAATTCCAATTTATGGAATCTCCCAAATCAAGGATAAAATAAAAAATGCAGATGTAAAAACTGCAATCTTAACTGTTCCGAGTGTCAAATCACAAGAAGTAGCTAATCTCCTTGTCGAAGCAGGTATTAAAGGAATTTTAAGCTTTTCACCCGTTCATCTCCAACTACCAAAAGATGTGGTGGCTCAATATGTGGATTTAACTAGTGAATTGCAAACTCTCCTCTATTTCATGAGAAAAGAGGATTAGAAAGCGTAAGCATTTATGAAAAAACCAGTTATTGGGATTACAGGAAACGAAAAAGCTCATCCTGATGATGAGCTAATGATGAGCTATGCTGCAAAGGGCTTTGTTGAAGGAGTCAAGGAAGCTGGGGGAATTCCCATTATCCTACCAATTGGTGATCAAGAAATGGCCAGTTACTACATTGGCTTGATTGATAAACTTATTCTAACTGGTGGACAAAATGTCGATCCAAAGTTCTACGGTGAACCTAAAATGATCGATAGCGATGACTACCACCTTCAGAGAGATATTTTTGAGCTAGCTCTTATAAAAGAAGCTATCAAACTGAATAAACCCATTTTTTCTGTTTGTCGAGGCACCCAGCTCTTTAATGTGGCTATGGGAGGAACTCTTTATCAAGATATTGAAGATCATTGGCAGGATACTTCAGCTGAGTATACAACTCAACGTTTAGTAACTGAGCCTGATACTATTCTTCGAGAAATCTATGGAGAAATCTCTCATATCAACTCTTTCCATCATCAGAGTATTAAAGACCTTGCTCCAAATCTAAAAGTTGTAGCACACGATCCTAAAGATGGTATTATCGAGGCTGTAACAACAACTGATGGTTTCCCTTACCTCGGTGTTCAATGGCATCCGGAATTTCTTTTTGAAAATCGCCCCAAAGATAAAACACTTTTCGACTATGTCGTCAATGAATTGTAAAACCTGTATCATATACAGGTTTTTTAAATCAGATCCGTCTTCTCACGGTAACTAAAATAATCGGAATGTGAGACGATAAGATGGTCCAATAAGACCAAACCCATTAATTCGCAGGCTTCTTTAACAAGTTTCGTAACATGATCATCATTTCTACTCGGCATGACAGCACCAGATGGATGATTATGAACCAGAATCACAGATGTTGCCATATGCTTCAAAGCATAGTGGAGAATTTCCCGTGGTTCCGCAATACTTCTAGTAGCAGAACCGATAAAAATGGTTTGCTGATGAATGATTTGATTTTGAGTATTAAGATAGAGCGCCACCAGGTGCTCTTGTTTTTTATCTCCCAGTTCAGCTTGCATCTTTTTAGCCAGTCTTTGACTACTAAGAATGCTCTCTGCCTCAATGGTTTCTTGTTTATGAATACGACTTCCTAGCTCTATCATAGCTTGCAATTCAATAGCTTTTACTCTACCGATACCTGATAAAGTCTGTAGTTCTTGCAGGGTCATTTTTTTCAAATCAGTTAAGCAACTTAATTGATTCAATACTTTTTGTGCAATTTCAAAAACAGTAGATTGACGAGTTCCTGTTCTGAGTAAAATAGCTAGTAATTCCTGATTACTCAAACTCTCTACTCCTTCAGTCACCAGCCGTTCTCTTGGCAAGAGTGAATCTTCTTGAAATGAAATACTATACATAAAAATCCTCCTCACTTAATTATTCGTGAGAAGGATTTATAATTCGATAAAAACTAGTTATTTTTAGATTTTTTCAAGAGCTAGTCGCAAATCTTCAATCAAATCATCGACATTTTCAAGACCGATTGAAAGACGAATTTGATTTTTAGTTACTCCTGCTCCTTCTAGGTCTGAGTCAGACAACTGAGCATGTGTTGTAGTTGCGGGATGAACTACTAATGATTTAGCATCTGCTACATTGGCTAAGTTTGAAAAGATTTCCAAGTTGTCAATCACCTTACGTGCTTCTGCTTCTCCACCTTTAACATGGAAGGTAAAGATTGAACCAACACCTTTTGGTAAATATTTCTCCGCCAAGGCATGGTAAGGGCTATCAGCTAATTTTGGATAGTTAACTTTTTCAACCTTTGGATGGTTCACAAGGAAATCAACGATTTTTTCAGCATTTTGAACGTGGCGTTCAACACGTAGAGAAAGTGTTTCAAGACCTTGCAAGAGCAAAAATGAGTTAAATGGTGAAAGGGTAGCTCCCATATCGCGAAGCAATTGCACGCGAGCAGCAACGATGAAGGCTGCAGCACCTACATCTCGAGTATAGCTTAAATTATGGTAGCTTGGGTCTTCATTGACAAATTGTGGGAATTTCCCTGAAGCTACCCAGTCAAACTTCCCACTATCAACGATAACACCACCAATAGTTGTACCGTGTCCACCGATAAACTTAGTTGCTGAGTGAACCGCAATGTCAACACCATGAGAAAAGACATTGATAAGATAAGGTGTTGCAAAGGTATTGTCTGCAACCAAAGGAATCTGATGTTTATGAGCAATTTCAGCTATTTTTTCAATATCAGGAATGTTGATGACTGGATTTCCCAAGGTTTCAATCAAGACAAGTTTGGTATTGTCTTTAATCGCTGCTTCTACCTCTTCTAGATTATCGATATCAACAAAAGTTGTGGTGATTCCATAGCGAGGAAGGGTTTCTTTCAAGAGGTTAAAAGTACCACCGTAGATAGTTGAAGCTGCAACAACATGATCACCTGCATGAGCAAGTCCAAGAATAGTATAAGTAAGAGCCGCCATTCCAGAAGCTGTGGCGAGGGCTCCTACACCACCTTCAAGAGCAGCAATACGTTCTTCAAAGGCTGAAGTTGTTGGGTTAGTGATACGAGTATAGATATTACCAGCCTTCTGAAGTGCAAACAGTTCTGCACCTTCTTGTGTATCTTCAAATACAAAGGATGTTGTTTGGTAAATTGGTACAGCACGAGACTTGGTAGTAGCATCTACCACTTGTCCTGCATGCAATTGAAGAGTTTCAAATTTAAATTCACGAGTCATAATCAGACCTCCAAAGATTTCATTAGGTTTATTGTATCACCTATTTCACTAGGTTACAAATACAACTTTGTTATATATTGGAATAAGAAATAGCTATGGCTGCTTCTATTTACTTTGTCTTAAATTAGAATTGTAGAACTTTTTTCAGATAGTTTAAAAAGTTTGTATTCACTTCTCCTATACTTTATAATGTTTAGAAAGGAGAAAACTATGTCAGAAATTACACACGAAATTGATGCAAACTTTGCTGGCCGTTTAAATATCTTGCGCGCTGGTGTGCTGGGAGCTAATGATGGAATCATCTCTATCGCTGGAGTTGTTATTGGGGTTGCCAGTGCGACTAACAATATCTGGATTATCTTCCTCTCAGGATTAGCCGCAATTCTTGCTGGTGCCTTTTCTATGGCTGGTGGCGAGTATGTATCCGTATCTACTCAAAAAGACACGGAGGAAGCCGCTGTAGCCCGCGAACAACTACTTTTGGATAAAGATATGGAAGCTGCTAAAAAATCACTCTACGCAGCCTATCTTCAAAATGGTGAGTGTGAAACATCAGCCCAGCTCTTAACCAACAAGGCATTTCTCAAAAACCCTCTCAAAGCCTTAGTTGAGGAAAAGTACGGAATCGAGTATGAGGAATTCACCAATCCCTGGCATGCTGCTGCATCTAGCTTCATCGCCTTCGTACTTGGTAGCCTGCCACCAATGCTTTCAATAACTATCTTCCCAAGCGACTATCGAATCCCTGCTACTGTTTTTATCGTTGCGATTTCTCTATTGATTACAGGTTACACCAGTGCAAAACTCGGGAAAGCCCCAACAAAAACAGCAATGATCCGTAACCTCTGTATCGGCCTTCTGACCATGGGGGTTACCTACCTATTTGGCCAGTTGTTTAGTATTTAAAAAAGATACCGCTCGGTATCTTTTTTTGCTATCAAAATATAGACAGTTAATTTGATTTACCAAAACCAACCTTCGTCATCATTGATAGGCTGGGCTTCTTTAATCTTGCGTGGGCCTGTTCCATACATTTCAGCTTCGATATCTTCTTTTGTTGGTAGGATCGAAGCTAGGATAATGTAGATAATAATCCCGAGTCCAAAGTTTGCGATTGTAAAGATTGCAAAAAGGAAACGAACTAGGGTTACATCAAGATTCCACTTATCAGATAGACCTGCAAGTACACCTGATACCATACGATTTCTTCTCATTTTATAAAATTTTGTATTCATAATTTATTCCTCTTTCGGATTTCTTAATCTTAGTATAGCACTAAACTAGATTTGCTACATCAGTCCTTAGGCCGATTTAACAAGAGGAGCTTTCCACGACAAAGAGCACAACGATAGCGCTTGGTATCGATTTTTCGCCTTCTTTGATAGTTTTGGTGACAAGACTGACAAGTATAGACTAAGTTTGGCTTTTTATTGGAACTTGACAAGGGAGGAACAAAGCGGAGCCCGTCTACCTCTTTTAGAAGTTGCTTAAAGGCCAAATCCTTATGCTGATAGCCCTTGCCTTCAAAGTAAAGATGGTAATGGCAGAGCTCATGACGAACAATTTTACGAAAAACCTCTAAACCAAGTTCTTGATAAACCTTGGGATTAAAATCCAAATGACCATCTTTTGGGAAAAATCGTCCACCTGTCGACCGTAGACGAGTATTCCACTGAGCTTGGTGTTTGAATGGTTTTCCAAAATCCTCTAAAGAGACCTGTTTAACGTAATCAGTTAGATTCATTTGGTGCAAGAAGCGACAGATTCACTTTTTCGCGGTCAGCATCGATTTTCTTCACCCAAACGGTTACCAAATCACCAACTGAAACGACTTGACTCGGATGCTTGATGAATTTCTTGCTCATGTGAGATATATGAATCAGGCCATCCTCGTGAATACCAATGTCAACAAAGGCACCGAAGTCAACGACGTTACGAACAACGCCCTCAAGCTTCTGGCCAACTTTCAAGTCTTTGATATCCAAGACATCCTGGCGAAGGACTGGAGCATCAAAAGAATCACGGAAATCACGACCTGGTTTGAGAAGGTCAGCGATAATATCTTTAAGTGTTTCTTGACCGAGTTCTAGCTCTTGAGCCATTTCTTTGATTGAAACAGATTTGAGTTTTGCTTGCGCTTCTTCATTTAGGTCTTTTATATCCAAGCGTTTGAAGAGTTCCTTGACCGCAGTATAGTTTTCAGGGTGAACTCCTGTATTGTCAAGGATATTAGAACTTTCAGGGATACGGAGGAAGCCAGCAGCTTGCTCAAAGGCCTTAGCACCTAGACGAGGAACCTTCTTGATTTGAGCGCGTGAAGTGATTTCACCTTCTTCCTCACGATACTTCACGATATTTTCAGAGATTGTTTTGTTAAGCCCAGCTACGTGCGAAAGTAAGGCTGGACTAGCTGTATTGACATTGACACCGACTTGGTTAACTACTGTATCAACAACGAAGTCTAGACTTTCAGACAGTTTCTTTTGACTAACATCGTGCTGATATTGACCGACACCGATCGATTTGGGATCGATTTTAACCAATTCAGCAAGGGGGTCTTGCAAGCGACGAGCGATTGAGATAGCTGAACGTTTTTCAACGGTTAAGTCAGGAAACTCTTGACGTGCAAGTTCGCTGGCAGAGTATACAGAAGCACCACTTTCGCTGACAATGACATAGCTGACTTCTGGAAAATCTTTGAGAACTTCTGCAACAAAAGCTTCACTCTCACGGCTAGCAGTTCCATTTCCGATAGCAATAATTTCAACACCGTATTGGCCAATCAAAGCTGCCAAATCACGCTTGGCTTCCTCAATCTGACGAGCTGAAGCTGGTTTGACTGGATAAATAACTTGCGTTGTCAACATCTTTCCAGTCGCATCTACAACCGCAAGCTTAGCACCTGTACGAAAGGCAGGGTCAAATCCAAGAACCACGCGCCCTTTTAGAGGAGCGACCAGAAGGAGATTACGAAGGTTTTCTGAGAAAAGTTGGATAGCTCCTTCTTCTGCTTTTTCTGTTAATTCAGTACGAATACGGCGCTCAATAGCTGGTAATACTTTTTTCTTAACAGATTGTTGAATCACTTCTTCTATATAAGCATTCTTAACCTTGAAACGAGCAGCAAAGAAGGCTTGGATACGATCAACTGCATGCTCAAATCCAATCTTCAAAACACCTAGCTTCTCACCACGATTAAGGGCAAGCGTACGGTAGCCCTGCATATTGGCAACTATTTCTGAGAAATCATAATAAATCTGAAAGACTTGCTTTTCATCCAAACTTTCGTCCTTGACTTGTGAAGTAATCTTAGAATGTCTAAGGACTTCTTGATAGGTCATTGAACGCAAGTTGACATCTTCAGATAGAGCTTCAACCAAGATGTCTACTGCACCCGCTAAAGCATCTTGTGGAGTCTCAAAACCTTCACAGACAAATGTTTCTGCTTCTTTTTCTAGGTCAGATACATTTTGTAAGATTAAGCGAGCAAGTGGAAAGAGTCCCGCCTCACGCGCAATCGTTGCCTTGGTGCGACGTTTTTCCTTATAGGGAAGATAAAGTTCTTCAACATCCGCTAATTTTTCAGCTGATATGATAGCTTCTTCCAATTCCTTGGTTAACTTGCCTTGCTCTTTGATTTTTGCCAAAACTGTTTCCTTACGATCATTAAGAGCAGTCAGGCTTTTATCAAGGTCGATAATAGCTTTAATAGCTACTTCATCCAAGCTTCCAGTCATGTCTTTCCGATAACGAGCGATAAAGGGAATAGTTGCTCCTTCAGCTGTCAAAGATAAGACAGTATCAATTTGCTTTAAGGTTACACCCAAATCTTGGGAAATTTTTTCATATTTTTTATCCATGAAACTATTATACCATAAGCAGGAAAGCTTGTTTTCATTAATTTGTTGCTTTATTTCAACTTTATAAAGATAAAAAGGAAGTTGTTTATAAAATATAACTATTTCCCAGAAATAATAGTATAATAGAGGTAACACAAAGAATCGAGGTATGCCTTATGGCTGTTAAATTTACAAAAACTGATGACTTAGATAAAATGTTCGAAGAGTTTGCCAAACTTCCTGATTTAAAACAAGTAACATTTCCTGATGACAAAGAAAAGAAAGCAAAAGCAGAAAAGAAAAAATAGATGGATCTCTTTCAAAACCTGCCTTCAAGTGTTTTACAAACTGGTGCCATTTTTCTATCAATTATCATTGAAGCTTTACCCTTTGTCTTAATTGGTAGCATCATCTCTGGTGCTATTGAAGTCTATGTCACTCCTGAGAAGGTATATACATTTCTCCCTAAAAATCGTTTGGGGAGAATCTTTTTTGGTACCTTCATTGGTTTTCTCTTTCCCTCTTGTGAGTGTGGAATCGTCCCTATCATCAATCGTTTCTTGGAGAAGAAGGTTCCAAGCTATACAGCTGTTCCCTTTCTAGTAACTGCTCCTATCATCAATCCTATCGTACTCTTTTCGACCTATTCAGCCTTTGGTAATTCCATTCAAATGGTTCTTCTAAGAGCTTTAGGGGCAATACTCATTGCTACGATATTGGGTATTTTCCTTGGATTTTTCTGGGAAAAACCTATACAAAAAGAAAATAGACTAGCTTGTCATGAACATGATTTTTCTCATTTAACGAAAGGTCAGAAACTTCTTCAAGTTTTTATCCAAGCTATTGATGAGTTCTTTGATATGGGGCGTTACTTGGTCTTTGGCTGTCTTTTTGCAAGCCTAGTTCAAGTCTATGTACCAACTCGTATTCTGACATCAATTAGTGCAACACCACTGCTTGCTATCATTCTCTTGATGGTCTTATCTTTCTTACTATCGCTTTGTAGTGAAGCCGATGCTTTTATCGGCTCTTCGCTTCTCTCTAGTTTTGGCTTTGCTCCAGTGCTTGCCTTTTTGGTTATCGGCCCTATGCTTGATGTCAAGAACCTCCTCATGATGAAGAACTATCTCAAAACTCGCTTTATTTGGCAATTCATGACAATTGTAACTCTTGTTGTTCTTGTCTATTCTTATCTAGTCGGGGTGATTCTATGATACGATTTCTTATTTTGATGAGTTATTTTTTCTTAACCCTTTATCTACATCTATCAGGTAAGCTCAATCAGTATCTAAATCTCCACTATTCTTATCTGGCCTATATCACTATGGTTTTATCTTTGCTACTAGCCATCGTTCAAGCCTATATTTGCTTCAAGCGTTTGAAAGAACATAGCCACTTACACAGCTTTTCAGCCAAGCTTGCCAGTTTTGTCCTCTTAAGTTTGCCTTTGTTAGTTGGATTCACTTTTCCAACAGTTACTCTGGATTCACAAACAGTATCGGCAAAAGGATATTATTTCCCTTTGTCTGAAGGAACTGACAAGGCAATCCAGGCAAGTGAAGGTACTAGCAGTCAGTATCTCAAACCGGATACCAGTCGCTTTTATTCACAAACAGCTCATGAAAATATTATTCGGAAGAGTGCTGATAAATACTTAGATCAATCTAGTATAGTTATAAATGATGAAAATTACCTGGAGGTCATGGAAGCTATCTATGATTATCCAAATGAATTTGAAGGCAAGGAAATCGAGTTTATTGGCTTTGTCTACAACGATCCCAGTCACAGCGATAGTCAATTTGTCTTTCGCTTTGGTATCATGCACTGTATCGCTGATTCAGGGGTTTTTGGCCTCTTAACCACAGGAAATACCAATCATTATGAGAATAACACCTGGGTGAGAGTCAAAGGCAAGATTAGGAATCACTATCACAAGGAACTCAACCAGGTTCTCCCAACCATTGAAGTCCAGTCTTTCATCAAGGTCGACAAACCTGAGAATCCTTATGTTTATAAAGAATTTTAAAAAGTAGCCAGAGTGGGCTACTTTTTCTTGTTATGTGACTTTCAGTCCGTCTCGCTCCGTTAGGTGCGAGACAAAAAAACCACCCGCTATGCGGGTGCGCCTCGAAGGTTATACCAAAAAAACTCCAAACGCGATACAATAAAGGTGTTCAAGCCAATTGTAAAGCGAAAGAAGAAAAATATGGCACAAAAGGCACATAGTTTATCACACACAAAGTGGATGTGTAAATATCACATTGTGTTCACCCCTAAGTATAGACGAAAAGTCATTTATAATCAATATCGAAGTAGTTTAGGCGAAATATTTCATCGCTTGTGTAGTTATAAAGGGGTTGAAATTATCGAGGGTCACTTAATGCCAGATCATGTACATATGTTAGTAAGTATTCCGCCAAGGATAAGTGTTTCGAGTTTCATGGGTTATTTAAAAGGTAAAAGTGCACTTATGATGTTTGACAAACACGCCAACCTCAAGTACAAGTTTGGGAATCGGCATTTCTGGGCGGAAGGTTATTATGTGAGTACAGTAGGACTCAATGAAGCCACAATTAAGAAATATATTCAAGAACAGGAAAAGCATGATATAGCACTAGATAAATTGAGTGTAAAAGAATATGAGGATCCTTTTAGGGATAGTGGCAAGTAGTACCAAGGCCTCTTTAAGAGGCAAGTGACGAGTCAAGAGCAATGAGTCTTGAACAACGTGAAAGCCAGCGTCTTTAGGCGCTGGCTGGTAATTTGGGCTTATAGCCCTGGTACAAACCACCCGTTTGACGGGTGGTTATGATTTAGTAAAGTTGAATGTTTGACGTATTCAAAAGAATAGTTTTCTGCATTACAGAATTCTAATACTGTCTGTTTATCTATTTCTTTCTTATAGGATTTAAACATCCAAGCTTAAGTTTTGCCATTAGTTCTAAATGAATGTTCATATATCCATTTGGTGTAGCTAGCTAACCTTTCATCTGTTAAGGATTCTACTGCGATAGTTACACACATATCGACCGCTTCTTCAACTGTTACAGAAAAACGATAACCATTCAACTGCAGAAATTTCACCAAAACGAAGAAAGCAGTTCGTTTTTTAGCATTGGCAAAAACATGCTTCTTGATCAATTGGACAAATAGTATCGTTGCCTTATCAAAAATTGTTGGATAAAGAGGTTTGCCAAAAACAAATTGTTCTGGTAAATTGACAATCATATTTAAGGCAGAAGGACTAACCGTCTGAATTTTTTCATTAGGTGAATAACGTTGAATTGCTAAAGCATTGATTTTCTCGATTTGCCTTTCTGTAAGATAGACTGTCATTTTTCCACCAAAGCTTTGAAAACATCATCGTATTCATCAAAGATTTTGTCCAAATTTAAGTCAAAGGCATCATCAGATACATAAGAAATCTGATGTCCAGACTCTTCGGGAGTAAAGATAATTTCACCACTTGGTAACAATTTTGCTTCGTATTTAACACCACTTGGAATATTGAATTCACTTGGAATGGTGATGGTGATTGAATTTCCTTGTTTTCTTGTTTTTACTACCATCTGATTTCCTCCTTTGAAGTATTGTAACAAATAATTACCGTAATTACAATGACAGAATATCAGTTAAAATAACTCAGCTTGAGAAATTTCTACTAAGAACTCATCCGAATAAACCGAATAAGCATTTGGATCAGGCGCTTGGTGATCGTTCATTGCTTGGCCACATCTACATGTCCATTTTCCCATATCTAACCTCAGTCACGACTTAATTCTTCAAGGAAAAATTGATTGAGAGCTTTCCAGTCTCTATTATCCATGCTAACACTAAGTCTATTTTATCATTTACTTTATCAAAAATTACTATAGTATCTACATAAAAAAGCTAGAGGTTCAACAATTGGGAACCTCTAGCTTTTTTGTATCTGAGAACTATTTTGTCTCAGACTTTTTATTATCTTTTAAAGCTCTGACTTCTTCCGCTCCAATCTCATCTCCCGCCTTGTCGAAGAGATTAATAGCGTGACTAAAATAATCATAGGATTTACTCGAATCAAGTTTTCGATAAATCTCTCCCAATCCTCTATAAGCGCAGGCCTGAGCGATAAGATCATCTGTCTTTAAGGCTGAGTCTAGCGACTGCTGCATATAAAACTCCGCTTCAACTAGTTGACCTAACTTTAATCGTAAATAACCTTGCTCATAGTCATTAGCAGAATATTTGAGAGAATCCCCTGAAAAATCTTGTTCAATAACTTCTCGCTCTTTTTCGATATAGCTAAGAGCTGTCTGAAAATCATTCATTTCACGATAGACCATGGCCAATTGATGATACGCGATGTGTTCATTTTCACGATCCTTTTCTGTAATAGCCAAGTGGAGATAACGTTGGTAAACCTCTAAACAGTGTTCATACTTTTTTTCGTACAAATAGATATAGCCCATCAAGTTTAAAAGACTGTAATCTTTACAAGTTGCTAGGCAAAACTCTGCTTGAACTAATTGCTTAGCTTCATTAATTTTTCCCTCAAATAATAATTCCCAAGCTTGATTCATTTAAAGACTCCTATCTATTCTAGAACGATAATTACCTAAACTAAAAATACAAACAATTATTTCACAATATCTTTATACATATCTGGTCTTCTGTCTCTAAACAGACCCCAATTTAGGCGTTCATTTGCTCCCTTGTCAAGGTTATAAGTTGTTAACAAGATAGCTTCGCCTTGTCGTTCTGCTTGGGTCAAGATAGCTCCTGTTTCATCAGTCACAAAAGATGAACCGTAGAAGTTAAGGCTAGAACTTTGTCCCCCGTTTTCCTCGCAAGGTTGTACTTCTTCCAAGCCATAACGATTGGCTGCAATAACTGGGACAATATTTGCTGCTGCGTGTCCTTGCATGGTACGTTGCCAGTGACCACAACTATCTGTATCCAAAATCGGCTCCGAACCAATGGCTGTTGGATAAAAGAGTAATTCTGCGCCATTTAAGGCAAGGCAACGGGCTGTTTCTGGGAACCACTGGTCCCAACAGATCCCAATGCCAATCTTGGCATAGCGAGTATCCCAAACTTTGAAGCCTGTGTTTCCAGGAGTAAAGAAGAATTTCTCTTGATAATAATGGTCATCTGGTATGTGTGTTTTTCGATAAACTCCTAGCACTTCTCCATCAGCATCAATAACGGCGATAGAGTTGTACAAGACATTACCATCCTTTTCGTAGAAACTGATTGGTAAAACGACTTTTAGCTCCTTAGCAATCATCTTAAAATGCTGAATAGCAGTATTTTCTGTCACCGACTGGGCATACTGGTAGTAGTCATACTGACGTTCCTGACAGAAATAGGGACGTTCAAACAACTCAGGCAAGAGAATAATTTGCGCACCTTGCTTAGCAGCTTGACGGACTAAACGTTCAGCTGTTTGGATATTCGTTTCCACATCCTTAGCGCATTGCAACTGAATAGCTGCAACCGTTACATTTCTCATCTTTTTCTCCTATTCTGGAATTTGTTGGGTAATGCAGTGGATATTTCCACCACCTAAAAGAATATCTCTAGCTGGGATTCCTACGACTTCACGGTCTGGGAAACACTGGCTCAGAATATCCAAGGCCACTTGGTCATTAGCGTCCTGAAATTGCGGCACTAATACAGACTTATTAGCAATGTAAAAATTTACATAGGAAGCTGCTAGACGTTCACCAGCATAGCGTTCCTCTTCGCCTTCTTCATAAGTATAGCCCAGCAAATCCTCCTCTGTAACTACTTGATGAATAGCTGGGATTGGAAGTTTATGAATAGTGAAACTCCGGCCTTTTGCATCCGTTTCCGCCTCTAAAAGAGCTAAATCAGCTGCAGACATGGCATACTGAGGATCTTCTTGGTCGTCCGTCCAAGCTAAAACAAGCTCTGCAGGACCAACAAAAGCTGCAACATTGTCGACGTGTTCATTTGTCTCGTCTTGATAAATACCGTAAGGCGACCAAATGACTTTTTCGGCACCAAGGCTCTCTAGTAAAGTCTCTTCAATCTCCTCTTTAGTCAGGTGAGGATTACGACCAGGACTGAGCAAACAACTTTCAGTCACAAGTATCGTTCCTTGACCGTCACTGTGAATAGCTCCACCTTCTAGTACAAAAGGTTTGGCATCGTAAACAGGTATCTCTAAAACTTCTGCAAAGCGACTGGCCACTTGGTCATCTGCTTCATAGTCTTGATAAAGACCGTCATATGAGCCACCCCAAGCATTGAAAGACCAATCTACCGCCAACTTTTCCTTTTTATCGTTGACGAGAATAGTCGGACCCGTATCACGCGCCCAGGCATCATTGGTAGGAATATCTAGATAAACAACACTATTGCCTAGGTAGGATTGGGCTTCAGACAAATAATTCTGGTCTACTAAAAGGTAGACTGTTTCCCCTTGGGCAATGGTTTTGATAATCTGGCTAAATGCTTTTTTGGCAGCCTTACCTTGAAATGGCCAAGACCCTGGTCGAGTCGGCCATATCATGAGAGTTCCATGATGGGGTTCATACTCTGCAGGCATACGATAACCTAATTTCTTTGGACTGTCCATCATGATAATCTCCCTTTAAAGTCTTGATAGCCGAAAGCTTTGACTAAATTGCAGTCACCCTGCTCGTCCAAGAGATAGAGACTTGGCAAGCCAATACCGTTAAAGGTATTATTTTTGACAAAAGAGTAAATAGCCATATCTTCAAAATAAAGCCTATCACCTATTTGGACTGGATTTTCAAAGCTATAATCTCCAATCACATCACCCGTCAGGCAGGTATTAGAAGAAAGTCTATAAGTATAGGCTTTTTCTTGCGCTTCAAAACCATCTCTCAATGGAGGACGATAAGGCATCTCAAGGACATCCGGCATATGGCAGCTTGCTGAAGCGTCTAGCACTAAGGTCTCAATCCCATTTTCAACGATGTCTAAGACTTCAGTAGCTAAATAACCAGCATTAAGAGCAATCGCTTCTCCTGGTTCGATATAGACGTCAAGATTATAGGTTTCTCGAATTCGCTTAATCTCAGAAATCAGCAAGTCCACATCATAGTCGGCTCTCGTAATGTGATGTCCACCACCCATATTGAGCCATTTAACTTGATGCAAATAGAAACCAAACTGCGCTTCTACTGCTTTCAAAGTTGTCTGTAAATCATCTGCCCCTTGCTCACAAAGAGTATGAAAATGAAGACCATCCACCAAATCCAACAAATCACTAGGAATTTTATCTAGTGTCACGCCAAAGCGAGAACCTGGTGAACAAGGATCATAGAGCGCGTGATCACCCTGAGTTGAACATTGGGGATTAAGACGCAAACCTACACTGATCTCAGCCTCTCGACAAGTTTGACCATATTTTCGTAATTGTCTCTCTGAGTTAAAGACGATATGATCAGATATTTGAAGTAACTCTTCCATGTCTGATTCCTTGAATGCAGGCGCAAAAACATGGACTTCCCCAGGGAACTCTTCTCTAGCTAGCTTAGCTTCATAGAGTCCACTAGCCGTCGTACCTGTCAGATACTGGCTAATCAAAGGATATGTTTTATAGAGGGAATAGGCTTTCTGAGCTAGCAAAACCTTACAGTCTGCTTTTTCTTGAACCTCTTTTAGAATGCGACAATTCTCTTCTAATTTTCCTAAGTCAATGATATAAGAAGGTGTTGGTACTTGTTCTAACTTCATTAGTCCACCATTTGTGGATTTTCAACCACAACCCATGGCAAGCCGTATTTATTCAAAGCTTCCATGAATGGATCTGGATCCAACTCTTCAAGATTATACACTCCTGGTTGTTTCCAAGTACCATCCATCACTAATTTTGTTCCAATCATGGCTGGAACTCCTGTTGTGTATGAAATTGCCTGTGAACCAACTTCTGCGTAGCACTCCTGATGGTCGCAAACATTGTAGATGTAAATGGTCTTTTCAACACCATCTTTAACACCTGTAAAGATACATCCGATATTGGTTTTTCCAACTGTACGTGGGCCAAGGCTTGCAGGATCTGGAAGCAAGGCTTTCAAGAATTGGATCGGAACGATTTCTTGTCCATTAAAGTTAATCGAATCTGTACGAAGAAGTCCAACGTTTTCCAAGCATTTCATATGCGTTAGATAAGATTGACCGAAAGTCATAAAGAAACGAATACGTTTAACTCCTGGGATGTTTTTAGCTAGCGATTCAATTTCTTCGTGGTGAAGAAGATACATGTCTTTTTGACCAACTTGAGGGAAATTATATTCACGTTTGATAGACATTGCTTCAACTTCAACCCATTTTCCATCTTCCCAGTAAGAACCTGGTGCAGAAACCTCACGTAGATTGATTTCTGGGTTAAAGTTAGTTGCAAATGGATAACCATGGTCACCACCATTACAGTCTAAAATGTCGATATAGTGGATTTCATCAAAATAGTGTTTGAGGGCGTATGCTGAAAAGACGCTGGTTACACCTGGGTCAAAACCAGAACCAAGAAGAGCTGTCAAGCCTGCTTCCTTAAATTTTTCTTGATAAGCCCATTGCCATGAGTAGTCAAAGTAGGCTGTAAAACCAAGTTCCTTGCAACGTTTCTCATAGATGGCACGCCATTCAGGGTCTTCTGTATCCTCAGCCTCATAGTTGGCTGTGTCGATATAGTGAACTCCCGTTGCCAAGCAAGCATCCATAATTGTCAAATCTTGGTATGGTAGAGCTACGTTCAAAACGGCTTCTGGCTTGTAGCTTTCAATCAAGGCAATGACTTCTTCGACATTATCAGCATCAAGAGCAGCTGTTTCAATTTTAGTACTTGTTTTGCCCTCTAATTTAGCTTTCAAGTCATCACATTTTGACTTTGTACGGCTAGCAATCATAATTTCTTTAAAAGTTTCGCTGTCTTGGCAAATCTTTGAAATAGCAACTTGGGCGACTCCCCCACATCCAATAACTAATAAACGACTCATTTTTTTCCTTCCTCTTCTTCTAAAATGTCTTCTACATACTTAGGCAACATAAAGGCACCCACATGTAAGTTTGCAGTGTAGTATTCTGTGAATAGCTGGCGTTTTTTCCAGCCTTCCTTATCAAAATCTTTGACAGGGTGATATTTTTTCGATGCAAATCCAAATAACCAATAGCCAGCCGGACTGGTAGGGATATGTGCCTGATAAACACGGCTAATTGGAAAGGCTTGATTGACCTTGCGGTGCATGCTTCGGCAAGCAGACTCATCTTCGTCAAAGAAGGGACTACCATGCTGATAAATCATGATACCGTCTTCTTTGAGAGCTCGATAACTATTGCCGTAAAATTCCTTTGTAAAAAGACCTTCTGTATGTCCAAATGGATCTGTCGCATCATTGATGATAATGTCGTAGTCATCTTCACAGTTTCTCAAAAAACGCAGACCATTTTGATAATAAATGGTAACACGAGGATCATCAAGCCCTGCAGCAAAGTCTGGGAAATACTCACGACAGACCTCAACCAACATCTCATCCGGTTCCACGATATCAATCTGCTCCAGTTCAGGATAGAGTGTTAATACCTGGGCAACACCTCCGTCACCACCCCCAATAACCAAGACTTTCTTTGGATTAGGATGGACAGCCATTGGAACGTGAACTGTCATTTCATTGTAGACAAAGTCATCTGCATCTGAGAACAAGACATGCCCATTTAAGATCAATATTTTTCCAAAAGCTGGTGTATCTAAGACTTCGATATCTTGCCATTCACTTTTACCAGCATAGAGTTGCTTGGCTGTTCTCAGGGATAATTTCACATCTGGAGTGTGAACTTCAGAAAACCATAAATCCATTTAGTTCTCCTTTCTCTCAATGACATTAATGTGGTTGACCTCTGGATCTTCTGTCCCTTGGAGGGAACAACCACGTTCTTTGGCGAATTGAATATAATCAACAATTTCTCGTGTAATCCGTTCACCTGGCGCTAGGATTGGAATTCCTGGAGGGTAGCACATGACAAATTCCCCACAGACTTGCCCCACAGACTCGTCCAGGGTTAAACTTCTTCTCTCTGAATAAAAGGCTTCCTGAGGAGATAGCACCAACTCAGGCTGGATATATTCTCCAGCAATCAAGTCCTTCCCATCTCGTGAGTAGAGTCTCTTGATATCAGCTAGCGCACCCACCAAGCGTTCAATGTCTTGAATGCGGTCCCCTATCGAAATGTAGGCCAAGATATTCCCAATATCACCAAACTCAATCTGAATATCATATTCGTCTCGCAGGAGATCATAAACTTCAATACCTGTTAGACCGATTCCCTGAGTGTAGACTGACAACTTAGTAACGTCAAAATCACAAACAGACACTCCGTCTACTAGCTCTTTTGAGTAGGCATAGTAGCCACCGATGGCATTGATTTCACGACGAGCGTACTCAGATAGCTCAATGACCTTCTCAAAGGATTCTTTACCACGAAGGGCCAGATTGCGGCGTGAAATATCCAAACTAGACATTAGTAAGTAAGATGCTGATGTTGATTGGGTCAGGTTAATGATTTGACGCACGTACTCAGGATTCATCTGATTGCCAACTAAAAGAAGGGAACTTTGAGTCAAGCTGCCACCGGACTTATGCATGGATACAGCTGACATATCTGCTCCTGCGTCCATAGCAGATAGAGGAAGTTTATCTGTAAAGTGGAGATGAGCACCGTGTGCCTCGTCTACTAAGACTTTCATTCCTGCAGCATGGGCCATCTCTGTTAGCCCCTTAAGATCTGAACAAATACCATAATAGGTTGGATTGTTAATTAGGATAGCCTTAGCATCTGGATGGTCCTTAATAGCTTGCGCCACACGATCATTTTCAAGCCCCAAAGCAATACCGATTTTAGGATCCACACTCATCTCGATATAGATGGGGATAGCACCACATAAAACTAGAGCGTTGATGGCTGATTTATGGACATTTCGAGGAAGGATGATCTTATCTCCAGCTTTACAGGTGGAGAGAATCATAGTTTGAACAGATGAGGTTGTGCCCCCAATCATTAAAAAGGCATGAGCAGCACCAAAAGCTTCTGCAGCTAGTTCCTCAGCTTCTCGGATAATCGAAATGGGATGCCCCAGATTATCCAAGGGCTTCATAGAGTTGACATCTATGCCTACACATTTTTCCCCTAAAAGTTCAACCAACTCTGGGTTTCCACGGCCACGCTTGTGACCAGGTACGTCAAACGGTACAATTCTTTTCTTTCGTAACTTGACCAACCCCTCATAGATGGGAGCTTGGTTTTGATTTAACATTATAAAGACATACTCCTTTATCATAGTTTTTTCACCTTGACAATGCAAGGCTTTAAAGGATACTTATGAAAAAAGAGCAGGTTGGCACCTGCTCTACAATCTACTGACGTGTTTATGTTTGTTTCTTTTGAGTATGTCTGTTCCTGATGTTTCCTAACTCTCTAGTAGCAAATATTACGTACTTTATTGATCGTTTCACAAGATGACGTGTGCTTTCACCACACTAACAAATCTATACGAATTAGGACAAATGTCCTAACATCAACTTATAAAAGTAGGCTTTTAACCCTATCAATAATGTGGCTTTTCAACCACGCTTCGGCATTCAACCCTGCCTGTCCGTAGGCATTTTTTACTCGGGTTTATATTTACTAGAAAACATCATCTCATTTTCTAAGCTTCATTACTATATCATGTTTTCAGATACTTGTAAAGTATTTTTAGAAACTTTTTTTAAATAATTTAATATTTTGTTCGTGAAATTGCTTTAGTTTCAAAATGGAAATCGTTTTAAATTTAAATCAAAAAACAAAAAAAGGAACTAAATCGATTAATTCCTTTAATGAATCGTAAGCATAATCAACTATTCAAAATCCTATCTACTCATCTCGTGCTATTTGAACCGCTAATTCAAAATCAGTCATCAAGTAATTTTCATCCAGACGGATGAGACTATAATACTCATTCCAAAATAGAGAGTCACTGTTGCTGGACCACTTTAATCCATACCACAATTGAGTGACATCACTTGTATGTGATGGAGGAATTGACCATAGATGCTTTTTAAAAGTTTCTTGAACAAGAGAAACATCCAGTCGAGTAGTCAAGTCAAGTTCATCTAATTTGAGAGTGATAGAATGTTTTTTAGCTGCCTCAATACTTTCCTTGTTAAATCGAACCTGAATAATCTTAGAATCTTCTAAAGCCACATCCTGGTCCTCAGCACCGTAAAAGGAAATACTGCCCAGTACTATTCCATCTTTTGCCAGGAGATAGGTAGCGTAAGGAACAGCATTGCTATCAAGTCTGAAGCCTTTTTCGATGGTAATTGTTTTATCGCCTGAATACCTTTGGAAACTGCCATCTGTCAGGAGCTCTTCGTATTCGCTACCACTATCGCCCTGTCTTACATAAATATCAAATCCAGCATCCATCAGCTCACTGGCTTTGGTTTCTGCCAAAGTGATTTTACTTTCATTGATCTGCAAAATCGGTGCTTGAGGTGGCAAACCAATCGTGAGATTAAACATGACTCCTACCAGAAAGACCATAAAGGTTATAAGGAGGGCAAGTAAAGATTTTCCAGTCCTTTTTCTTGCATTGAAAAGGGCCATCAGAGCAGGTAGAAGAATCATTTTGGCTAAAATAGAATTCCCAACACCACCTCTATTTAAAGTCTGAAAAGCAAAGATCCCTGCAATAGCAATCAGAGACAGGTAGACCAAAATCTCACCTAGACCCAGCTTTTCAGTTCGAGTTTGTTGGTTTACAGGCGTTTCGTACAATGACTGCCCATTCTCTTTCCTCTTTTTTAGAAAGAGATAAAACCCCAGACCAAGTAGCAGATTAAAGATTGCAAAAACTATTAAAGTACCTATTATCGCCGTTCTAGCCATGGCTCTCTACTCCTTTATGTTCTCTCACAAATCTTATCTTTCTCTTTAGTATCCAATTCCCAATCAATAAAACCAGCAAGAAGAAGGGGCCACCTTCTATGACCACAATGGGCAAAGCCAGTAGAGCAATCATCAAAAAACTAGCTTTCTTTTGACGCAAACTACCGCCCCATTCTCCGTTTATCAGCTGACCCAAATAGTCGATGTAGTCAGTATACATCATAAACAAAGGATTTTGGAAATCACTGAGCCTTAGGTAAATGAATAAAGCAGAATTTAGCAAAACATAAAGAATTCCAAGGACTAGAATAATCTTTTGACTAGTTCGAGTAGCCTCTAGAACGATTTTTTCTCTCTTCTCTGGTTTTATTTCCTTGAGACTTGGGTCCTTACAAGAGAGTTTTTCAAATCTATAGACCAGAAATCGGTAGAGATAATACTTTTTTATATCACGCTTCATAAAACCCCCAATCTAGGAAGGACACTCAATTATAAATCATGGTCTAAACATCTAATTTCAAGGAATTGCCTTCCAAATAGACGGCTTTTGACTCAGTGATTTTGATTTTTTGATCTTCTGAAAAGCCAATGGTTTCACCGTCCTTTAAGGTGACATCACTGCCTAAAACATACTGAAGAATAGACAAGAGGAAATAATATAAGTCATCACTATTCATAGGAGACTCGATAATTTCAATCTCAGTTTTTCTAAACTCTTTTAAACCATAAGTGTAAATGCTGGTCTTATCTTTCTGATTGATAATCCCCATATAGATCCAGAGTTGAAGGGGAAGCATTTCTTCTTTCAAAAGGTCAGCCAGGTCTAGATAAAGATCTTTTGGCAAGAGCAAGGTGGTAGAACCCTGATAAATACCAATAGCTGATTGACTAGTTTTTAGGATAGATGCATTGACTTTAGTTAATAGGGAATAAGTTTCTACTGGCGAAAAATTGTCAGACAAAATAGAAACAATGGCGTGTTGTGTGTGCTCCTGTGTTTCCTTCTCAACATCCTGCCAGAGGTAAGAATAGGCATACAATTCGTCAAATTCTTGACTTGGGATAGGAAGATCCATTAATGCCAAAGCAACGAGAGCACCATCAATCACAAAGGTTGCACTAGAATCATCCCCAGAAACTTCAGAAATTTCAAGTCCCCAGTGAGATTTCAATTCCTGAACAACCTGGTCTAAAGAATAGGCCTGCTTGCCTTTGAAGAGGGGCATGGACAAGGTAAGGATCTTTTTCTTCTCTGTATTCTCTTTTTTACCAGTAAATAGTTTTTTCAAAAAATTCATAGGAATTCTCCTTTTGTTCATATCAGTTGGGAAGCAAAGCTATCTTGCTCAAAGTGAATCGAGATACCAAGTTTCCTCATCCTCAAAACTGTAAAATTTCTGGTCAAGCAACCAATTCCCATC
Organism: Streptococcus sp. 27098_8_69; assembly: GCF_041432445.1. Classification (NCBI taxonomy): domain Bacteria; kingdom Bacillati; phylum Bacillota; class Bacilli; order Lactobacillales; family Streptococcaceae; genus Streptococcus; species Streptococcus sp. 27098_8_69. The sequence goes on from NZ_JAPVZO010000001.1 coordinate 125,882, forward strand.
TACCAATCTAAGTATAAACTGATGCTTCATTTCTAAAGCTTCTTGATAATGGGTGATGACTCTTGCTTCTTCAGCTTTTGTCATGATAAAATCTACAGAAAAATCATTCGTTTGAACATAGTTATACTCACTTGGGGATCCATAAGAATTTCGAACTCCTCCTTCCAAGCATTTTTGAGTCACTCGTCCAGTTAGAAGTTGCATTTGCCTCTGAAAATAGTCATCCATAAGTTCATTCCACAAAGGATGAAGCTGATTTGATGGGATGCCAAGGCCTTCTTTTTCCTTATCCAGTGCTCTGTTACGCTCAAAAATTTCCTCTTCTAACAAGGTTAAACTTTTAAGGATATCAAGCAATGGTGTAATGATTATTTCTGCTAGAGTTTGATATTTTTCAGGGGTATTTTTATAGTTCACTCTCATAATAAGCCTCTTAATCATCTTGGATTAATTGCTTTAATTCTAGGTCTGAAAGAAAGCCTTCAATGTAAAGTTTCCTAAGTAAATCTTTATCTACGGTAATTTCATAATAGTCAGTCACAAACTCATGAAATCTCTCAAAGCTATCAAAGAGGTAAGATAGCAACCATTCTCCGCCATCCTGATCTTGGTAAGTGTGTTGATGCGCTTGACCGTCATACCAGATAAAAAAGGTTGTTTCATCTTTTTGATCTTCGGAATAAAGTGAGAGATACTTCTCATCCAGTCCTTTATAAAAACTATCAATGACGTCTTGATTCCACTCGTCAACAGCAAACTGGCTTAAACTACTTTCATGATCAAAGCCTTTTATAAGGATCATTTTATCAGTCAAAATCACTTCCAAAGAATCACCAGAGCCATTGTCAATAAGGTAGCGGAGTCCATAGTCTTCCTCAGTCTTAATCACGAGTCTGAGCCAATCCTTACTTGGATCTGTTAGATACTCATCAATGACCAGCAAGGCATCTAAGCGAGTCTTTATCTTGTCCCAATTAATCTTTCTCATCTCTAAAAACCTCCATCTTATTCTTGCAATTTATCAAGATCACAAGCCCTATAACGAGCTGTTAGATAGCCTGAAAAGCTAATCTGAGGGATATTCCACTCATTAGGCAAATAAATCGAACAATCTACCTGATCACCTAGAGGGGAACTCGCTGAGAAGACATATCTTCCCAAATCCTCATTATTAGGATTTCTTTCAACTAGACTCAATCTGCTAGTATTGAACCAGTCTTTAAACAGTAACCAGATTTGCTCGGCATCTTCGTTTAATAGGGAGACTTTCAAGTTGTAGCTGATTCCGACCCTACATCTTTTTTTGAATCCTGACTCATCAGCCTTACAAACCTTTATCATTCCCTTATCATACTGCCAGTTATCACTATCTAATAGGGGAAATTGAGCAGATAGATTGTCTTTAAATCCCTGCATAGTATCTAATAAATCTTTGGAGGCAGCTTCGAATAATTCTAGTTCTTCCATAGGCTTCACTTTAATTTTCATAGCTAATCACATTCCGGTTTAATCTGCATCAACCCAGATCTGGTATTTTTGACAATGGAGACATCTAAACAAATAACCACAGATAGGCCCGTCTTTGACCAAGTAGTCTTCTACCTCTTGATATTCTTCACGCGCTTCATAGTCTGCCAAGACTTGCTCAGCGATTCCCATATCCTTCAATTCTCGAGTTCCAACTGTACCCAAGTAAGCACAGTAATCTTGGCAACAAGAAAGCCAATATTCTCCCTGCCAACTAGAGTAGCCTGGAGTCTGACAAAAAAGCAGCTGATTTTTTTCTGGATCCAATTCGCCCTGCCACTCGGCATCTTGGATAAATTCCGCATCAAATTTTTTGGCCGCTTGACCGTTTGCAATACAAAATGGGCAAAGGTATTCTATATCCTCGATACTATAAGGTATAAGGGCATAATAAACATTGCTTTCTTTCCCACAAGATGGACAAACCTTGACTTCTCCTTCAACAAATGAACCTGTAGCTAAGGGATCTGGATGATAGAGAAAATGAGGTAAGTCTTTTAACAAGTCCTTTCTTTGCTTCTTCTCTTCTTTTGTTAGGGGACGAGGAAGGGCATAACGATCACCATGACTCTGACGCATTTCTTGTAAACGACTCAGTTTCTTTATCTGTTTTCGATCTGGTTTATCTAAGATTTCAGTAAATAAGCTATAGGCACTAGTGTAGAGACCCAATTGCTCATAGAGGTCAACTAAGACTTTCTTCGCTTCTAAATCATCAGACTTAGCTAATTCATCAGCCAAATCATAAAGGGCTGCGACACTTGAAGGCTTTCCATCTTGGTCCAGGTATTGCTTTTTTAATGTAATGTATTTTTCTAGAAATGGATTCATGGGACTACCTTTCTAACGGAATATAAAAACCTTAACAAATAGTCACTAAGACATTCCCCTTGTGGTTTAAGATTTCCTTGTAAAAGTCTTTCATTTTGACAAAGCAGGTTAAAATATCATCCTTGATTTCTTCCTCTTCCTCTTCCTCAAGATAATCCCAAATATCAGGATACAAGTCAGCTTTCTTGCATGCTTCCATACTAAAGTCTGCCAAGGCTCTGTTCATGTCAAAACTTTCTAGAGCTTCTACGATCTCGGCTATCTTGTTTTTTTTCAGTATAGGCGATATATTCAGATACATCCTCTAGAGGAGTCACCCCTAAAACAGCTTCTCTCAAGGGATTGTCATCCAAAAATTCTGAACTACTAAATCCTGTCAAGACAAAAACCAAGGCATCCCACATTTTATCGATATCCAGAAAAATTTCATATTCTTCTACATAATCTTCCGCTAAGTCCAGCAAGTCATCTTCCTTATTAGAAAGTAGCTTTATTTGTTTTAATTCATCGTCTGGTAAATATTGATAATTGGCAATCATTCCCATGATTTTTCTCCTTTGAATCTGTTAGTATCATATGGATATTTCTAGCTCTATTTCCCTAGAAAATGCTATAATGGAGCTAAGAAATTGTTTTATTGTAGGTTAAATAGGGGAAATAGTCATGTTCACTAGTATTGTTTTGGGCTTTTATGCTCTTTTCTTTCTATCCTTATCCTTTACCATCTATCTCTATATCAGACTCGTAGTTGCGGTTAAAAAAGGCAAAGACATTCCCAAATGGATTTATAAATTTGGCCATGCTGTTCAAGGAAGAATTCACGTTGACTATGAAGAAATCACTGATGCTAATGCCCTTAAAGAGATTCATTGGTTCTTGCTGATCTATTTAATCGTAAATCTACTCGTATTGGCTGGCTTCTACTATCATGGCAATAGCTTCCCGCAAGCAGTTTATGAATGTTTGAAAAAACAATTTTTCATCGTACTTGTTAGTATGATTTTAAAAAGTCTTGGAAAATTTATTGTACTAGCTATAAGAAAAAACTTTCATAACAGTCATGCCTATGCATCAACCAACGCTTTTATCGGGACAGCTTTTTTAACGAGTTATGTATTTATGTTTTGCATGATGATGAGTGGTCTTCCAGCTCAACCTGTTCCAGTAACCATTCAAGATACTACTGTCATTATCGGTGAGACCAAGGCTTCCGAGCTTTTGGACAAAGGCTTTAGCTTCGAAGATAAAAGTCCAGAGACTTCCATCACCAATCCCAAAAACGACCACTTCTACTACGGTCAGCTTCTCGAAGTCAAGCGGGATGATCAGTCCTATGGCTTTATGAGCCTTACTCCCACAGGTAAAGATACTGATCAACTCAAAAACTGCGTCGTCACCTATTACAGAACACCTAAGGATAAGAATCAACTAGAAGAAATTTCCATCAATCATGTCAAGCTAGCAAACCTCAAACACCAAGACTTTCAAACACGAAAATTAATCGATATCTTTGAAGTCAATCCTGCTGATTATCATGAATCTGATACCGATGCCAACTTCATTTTAACCATTCAAACAGCAGATTACGACCTCTGGAAAAGATACCGGATTGAATCCAAGTTCAATTCAGATGGTTCCCTGGATAGCTATGGTGTCAGAGCCCAACACAGCATGTGGGAATGATTGACCATTTCTCCCGTTATCACATAGGCATTAAACTGGAAAAATATCGTCGACAAGTTTATAGGTTTCAATGAATCTAAGGCCAGAGGAACCTTTATCTCTAGTGATTTCTTCATAAATATCTTCTAAATTTTGGGCAGGTGCTAACATCCAAAGACTAAAAGGTCTAAGTTTCACCTGTCCAATTTTTTCAATATTTTCTAATAATTGTCCTAAATCTTTGTGATTGAACCAGCAGTCTGTAACGAGAGCAAACTTTGTATTGTCCATCTTACAGGAGATATGACTGGTCAAAAAATCATCGATAGTGGGCTTTTTTGTCTGTAAGAGGCGCGTGCAAGCCAGATGGTACTCAAGCTTTCTAGGACTCTGATCAACCATAGATACAAAGACAAGACCATACTCATCTTGAAACTTAACAGCAAGGAGATCCCCTTCTTCAAAATAGGGTTTGCGTTTAGTTTTGGCTTTAGGGAACTTTAGAGGCCTAGGATTTTCAGTTTGCAACTGGATAGCAAGTTTTTCCAAGACTTTTTGCCTTTGCTTCAAAGCCTTTGGATCTATTTCCATCCAAAATGGATCAGCCCCTTTTTGGATAAGCTCTACCGTTTTATCTCTGATATCGTCTGTCAGGTGACCAATCTTCCACAGTGAATAGGCAAGAGCAGTCCAATAAATCTCTGTAAAAAAGTCAGTTTGACAGCAATCTTTCTCTGCATCGAGGATATCCTTGATAATATTGGACACATGATCACCGTCTCTATAACGACCAACTACCTCATTGTAAATGTCATACCCTTGATCACTGTCAATGATTTTAACGCCATCAATAGCCATTCTCAACTCCTAGGTTCAACCGCCATGAAATTACTAAATTTAAAACCTTACTTAATCTTATGCTTGTTCATTTTTTCTTGGAAAATATCTGTAAGAATTTGTCGCAATTCTTGAGCTTCTTTTTCAGGAAGTTGGCCTTCTTGTTCAGCTACAGCATACAACTCTGGATACTCGAGCGAGATTCTCTTAACAGTACGTGTAATGGCATGTTTTCTAACAAAAAATGGAATTCGTTTAATCATATCTTGAGGAATTAAAGCGATAATTTTATCGGCAGTTTCCTTATCGGTCAGCTTAGAGAAAGTTAGTCCCTTTTTAATCATTTCTTGTTCTTTTTCTGTAAAATCTTTAATATCCATTGTGTCTCCTTATGACTATTTTATTTACTACTATTATACTATTTTTTTAATTGGTCGAATGAAAAATCTCTATAAATCACTTCTTTGCCAAGAACGGAATCTGTTGTAACAGGTAGTTTTTGCAGCAAATCTTGGATATCAATATTAGTGGGAAGAGGATTAAATTCTCCCAGACTATTTTCTTGAAGATGTGCTGCAAAGATAAACTCCCCCTTTTCCCAATCCATAGCACAATCATTGATAACATCTACTGGCGACAGGTCCAGCAGTTCTTGCTCTTGCGCTATAAACGTTTCGTAGATCAACTCAAAAATAGCTTCCTTATCAATTTTTACAACTCTTAATGTATGTTCATCCATGCTTGCTATCCTCTAATCATATTTATTTATCATCTTCTGACACTTGCCAAACTTCTGATTTGTAGAGATTTTCCTTTAAACCACACTTCCATTAATCAAAACCGGTTAATAGACTATTTCCTACTATTCCTAATGTTACAATAATAATGCCCAAAAGACCCAGAAGATTTGGAAAGCTATCACCAAGGAAAAAGCAACCACCCAAAAGAGTAAAAAGTACTTCCCCTGCCTGAGTTGCTTCTATGACTGCCAGTTGCTTATGATTGTGCTTGACTAAGTTTGTCGCTTCAAAAAAAAGTAAAGTTGCAACAACACCTGAAAATATTGCAACAATGAGAGATTGCAACATTTGGGAACTGGATGGCAATCCTGTATCAAATCCAGCATATAGGGAGACGCATAGCCAAAAAGGAGTACTCATCAGGGTCATACCAAAAACACGCTGACTAGTAGTTAAACTATCTTGCTGACAATGTTCCAACATTTTTCTATTCCCCAAAGGATAAGAAAAAGCTGCAAGTAAAATCAATAGACTAGCAATAAGAACTCCATTTCCCATACCACTATGAAAATAAGGGATCTGAATGAGAATAATCCCCAACAATATAAAGAAAGTCATACCTAACTGCTTTCCTGGAATTTTTTTACCAAAAAGAGGAGTCAAGAGTAAGCCAGCTAAAATAGTGATCTGCCATGTAGCCGCAACAAACCATGATTCACAATAAACAGAAGCCATGGAAAGTGGACCATAAAAAAGTCCAAAACCAACTGTACTCCAGAGAAACCAAGTCCATGGTGACTGACGAATATCTGCTAATACCGTAGATAATTCTTTCTTTCGCCAAACAAAAAAAGTAAGTATTGGCAAAGTAAATAAATAACGGAGGCTTGCGCTCCACATCCAAGACCCACCTTCTAGGTTCATACTACGGTTAAAAATAAAAGTAAAAGCAAAAAAGAGAGCACCCAAAATACCATACCAGAGTGCTCTATAAAATTGTGATTGTTTCATAAATATATCTCCTCATATAAAACTATTATATCTAATTGACTTAAACATATCGATAAAGTCTATAACTTTTATTTTTCCCATATAAACGTCTATCAATTACACTACTTTAAGTATATAATTTTTTAATATTGAACCCACTTATCATTATCCATAATAAATGGTTTAGCTAGACCTTCACCTGTATAGTTTTCGTATTTTGTATCTAAATATTTGTAACAATCTTCCTTAGTCGCAAATTTGATGGCTTGATAAGGTTCCTCGAAGGTTAACTTTTCGACAAAGAGAAAACCATCCTCACTTGGTACAAGAATTCCAACATGACCGATAAAGAGGGATTGCCCATCCAAGTCATCATGGACGACTACGGAGAGCATTCTTGAATTTTCATTAAACTTGAATTGAGAAAGGAATTGTTCCATCTTTGCAGCATGAACCTTGACATCAGTTGTTGCTTCGGTCTTGACTCTTGAGAATAAAATATCAAAGTCATCCTTATCTTCTGCACCAAAGACCTTTCCTTTATCAATGGCATCATTATCGACAAACAAGAGGGAATCATCTTTCTCTAACTTAGGAATTTCAATTGAATTTTTCAATAAACAATAACTGTTAATACGACAGTTGGTACCTACAAAATCACCTTTTTTCGGTGTCCAAAGATTGCTAATCTTTTCTACGTCATACTCAGTTTTGGTGAATGTAGAAAAACCTCCAGTTAAGCCAACCGAACCAACAGTTTCATTATAGTCATTGACAAGATTGAAAAATGCATCCACACTGTCTTTATCCAAATGTGCAGCCAAGGCTTTCCGAACTTCTTCTGCACTCGGTTGATTGTTCAAATTGCTATAAGTTGCTTTCCAGGAAACTTGATTCGACTGTGATTGAGTCACTGAAATTTCAGCAGTACTATCAGAAGTCTTTTGAGTTTGACTACAAGCTACTAACGTCAAAAGAAGTGTTGAGCAAAGACCAATAGTTGCTAATTTTCTAATTTTCATAGGTTTTCCTTTGTTAATAATATCTTTAAAAAGACTTGTCAAAGTTTAAAAATCTTATACTTTCGGTTGAGAATAGACTTGAATATGCTGACCTAGCACCTTAATTTCTACTGGTAGGTCATCAGATTTGTCACCATCAACATCCGTTTCTAATTCAGAATCAGAAGAAATTTTTATATGACGAGCTTTTATGTACTCGATGTGATCATTTTCTACAACATCACCTTTTAATAAATCAGGGATAACTGACAATTTAGTAAGGATTGAGGCATCTTTTAGGATTAAAATGTTAGCATAACCATCCTTGTCCTCATCAAAGATTTTTTTGTCAGCGAAATAATTGGTAAGAAGAACTAAAACATGGCTGGCTGGGCCAATGTAATTTCCATTTTCTGTTTCAACTTGAATGTTAAATGTTTGATCTGTCACGACAGACTTTACAGTATTAACCGCATAGGCTAGCATACCAAACTTTGTTTTATCCTCTATCCCAACGTTATGGATGGCCTCTGGTAGTGAACCAATACTAAAGATATAACCAAAATAATTTCCATTTGATTTTCCGATATCAATCTTATTTGTAGAATTGAAATCAAGCTCGTCAATCGCGCCGTCAATATCTTGATTGATTTCTAATAGTTTCGTAATCAGATTTCCAGTTCCTCCAGGTATAATTGCTAGTTTTGGAATATAGTCTCTTTCAGCGATACCTGAGATCACTTCATTGACTGTCCCATCTCCACCGAATACGAGAACTGCCTCATACTGCTCTCGAGAAGCTTCTGTGGCGAAGTTGGTTGCGTCTTGCGCTTTTTGTGTAATTCTGGTATCGACTTGCTCGAAGTATTTTTTAGCCTTATTTTCTAACTTTTCCTTATAATCTAAAGCCTTTTCTCCACCAGAGGTTGGATTGATAATCAACATTATTTTTTGCATTCATTTTCTCCTCAATATCTATTTACATCTTTAGGCTATCAATATATCTTTTTTTGATACACTTTATTATATAATGAAATTTCTAAAAATAAAAATTGAAAGTACTGAACTAAAATAGATACAATCCTGAACTGTCTAAGAATTTTTCTATCAAAATTAAAAAAATAGAATTTGTGGAAAAAATTTTATCAAGTTACAAACTGAAGAAATCATCTCATTCACTTTTTTTCATATACATCAGTTTTTAATTTACTTTTTAAAAAAAACTATACTTCTATTATTTTTTTAGCCACAAATGTTGTAAAAAACTAATATCTTTATAGGGTTTTAAATCACATACTGCAAGTTCAATCTTTGTCATTTCTTCTAACCAGTTTTCTTTGCTCTTAAATTCATTTGGTTGTAGACTGTAAAATATTCGGATCCCTAAATAGTTTTCTAATTTAAAACCAGACAAAGCTAATAATTCCTCTATCGTATAAGTAGAACCACTTGCAAAAGATAGGCTCTCAAAATTTCCACCATTGAGTAAGCTAAAAGCTTGGTTGATGTCATTAGCAAAAACAACACTTTGTAGAACTTTTCCAACTTGATTATGCTTGATAATTGAAATTAAGCCATCATCTTTTAAAATTCTTTTGAACTCCAGAAGATAGTCTTTTCGATCATTAGGATCTATATATTCTAAAACATTATGGCAAAGGACAAGATCAAAGGATTTATCCGTAAAACGAGCGAGTTGGTCAATACTTCCCCACAATTTTTCATAGGATGTGGAAGAGTTGGCATAGAGCATTTCCTCATTAGGTTCAACAGAAATAACTTGATTCTTGCGAGAAAGAAATTCACTGACCAAGCCAAATCCAGATCCAAAATCAAGAATTTTCTTACCTTCTAAATGAACGAGTTGGGCAAAGGTTATTTCATATTGTATCTTTCCCCAAGGTTGTTTTAACATATTTCTATAATGTTCAAGATCAGATTTTTTGCTTGTCATGTGTTACCTCATTAAAACTGGTATTTTTCTTTACAATCATTTCTTTTAATAATTTACAGTAAACTGCCGAATTTTCAGTGATCTTGCAACAGTGGTCATATCCTTGCCAAATGTGAAATGTGGCGTGAGGATACTTTTTTGGAAGAACTTTTTTAGCAGCTATCAAGTCGAATTCTTTTGAACCATAAAAGAAAACACAGCTTTTTTGTTCCTCTGGCGTAAGGTTAGGCAAAGCTACGAAGGCACAATCATGGGAAATATGTTTGATGCTTTCTTCATCCATAGCAATGAAAGAATCCGCCATCATCTCTCCTTTTTCTCCATAAAGTGCAACCATCTTACGAACAGCAAGATCTCTATTTCGCAGAGCTTTTCTATGCTTTATTAACAATAAATACCTAGTAAATACATCAAGCAAGGGCGCATTTATCCATAAACTAACTCCTTCAAAAACAAGTTTCCCAAACCTGATATCCTTATGATTCAATAATTGCAGCAACACAACTCCACCTAAGGACGCTCCAAAGGCTAAACTCAAGTCTTTTATATGATGAGCCTTTAGATAATTATAAATCATCTGGCTTTCCTTAAGAGCCGATTCGTAGATGAGCGAAGCTGATTGCCCATGCGCCGACAAATCCGGAATAATATATCTAAACCCTTGCCCCATCTGATCTGCAATGAGGGACTTCATCCCTTGAGCCGATGATAACATCGGGTGGATTAGCAATATCGTATCTTTCTGATTAGAATTAAGATCAAGAATGTTCATTTTCCAACACCAGATTTCTTTCCTTTTTTAGCCCTTTTCCTTAAAGAACTTATCCCATCCATTTATGATTTATTCAGATAAATGCAACAATTATAATACCTTCACTTGAACCCCTTGCTTGTCGAACATTTCTTTGACATGTTCAAAATTACTGCTTATGATAGTCGCTTGCTTCAGATTTGGAAACTGTTGCAGTTCTTTAAGACTAACTTCATTTAGATCGAAACCATCATCTTCTCCATCCCACTGAGGTATCAGATTCAGATAAATTTCATTTCCGCCATCCATGTAGATTTCTTGGACTTGTTCGGCATATTTCTTAGGTATAGGAAGATCTATCATATAATCAAGGGCTGGCTGAATAATCTCCATACTTTCTGTATCGATTTCCAGTTCACTAAATTCTTCCGCAAAATCATGGATGTCAAAGTAGGGTTTCAGTACTCGTAAATCGTACATCAAAACTTGGATAATAGTTAGTTTAAAATTTATATTGTCAAAGTGTAGCAGTTCTTCGTCAGTTTCTTTTAACTTGTAGCTTTCCCGTTCATGTTTGACCTCTGGGAAGTAGGAAATTGATAGTGTGTCTGTGATGGTCTCTGCATATCCATGAAAATCACTTCCATAAGGAGTCCATAAAATCAAGTTAAAATCCCCTACTCTCTGTCTATCAGAAATAAAATAAGGGCTTTTTCCATTACAAGTTATCAGGGTCTTGCAAGGATTGAGAGGTAGTTCTCCCTCGTCCCACATGGGTTTGACCTTCTCTCCAAAATATAAACAAAGCTCAGTAATTAAATGCTCCTCATCAATATAGACCTCACAACTCTTTAAGTGTTGTTTAACTTCAAAGGAATGTTCAAATACAATTCCAGCTTTGTCATAAATGTATTTGATAAACTTATTTTCTTTTTTGACAACTCGGTCAGGCTTCCCCAATACAACTTCAATATCTTTCAAGGACAAAGGAAAAGCTAAGCTAGTTCCGTTGATTATCATTGAATTGTTTTGAAGATCGATTTCAAGTTTTTTGTGTGTTTTTTTCTTAAAAAAATCAAACATATTATTACCCCTTCTTAAGTTTCTTCAAGATACATTTTGACTGCTAGGTATTCCTTCTCTCTAGCATAGGCAAATACTTCTGAATTTCTAATGTAGTCAAAAATATTTTCCTCTAAATCTTCATCCCAGGTTGATTCACTAAAGATTTGATTGTCTTGACTAGCTTCATAAAAAATATCAAGGTGAACTTGATAAAATTCTTCATCTTCATCAGGGACTTGCCTTACTAATGAAAATTGAAACAAAGGTTTATCAGATATACTGGTAAATGTCCCTACTTCAAACAAAATCATCTCATCATCAATAGGCTCACGACACAAGTCTTCAAATATTGCTACCATATCCTCTAAGGGCATCTTATCGGTGATTCTTTCTCTTAAAAATTCAAGTGATTGCTTCATGCTTCTCCTCTTTCTAATTGGAGCTTCGTTCTTAGAATAATCCTATTAAAAAACTGAATCCCTACACCTTTTATTATACTACATAAACAGAAAAAAAAGACTGAAGCAGATGGCATTCACGGATCTATACTATTGTAATCGGTCAATTCCCTAAAATGATTACCTAATCCATTTTATTGTATACAGATGAGGTGTTATTTGAGCATGCCCTTTTATAACTCAATTAGTATTAAAAATAAGGTAGAGACTTCAGGATGGCTACTGTCTTGTAGCATTTTTTTAACCTTGATAAATTTAACAAATCGTAGAAAATAGTTAAAAAGTCTTTAAAATTAAAAAAACGTATAATATCAAGACTTCAATGAACTGATACGATACGTTTTATAATGGGCAGATTTACTTAATTTTATCTTCAATTTTGGTTTTTCTCACTCGAATCCTTCTTCTGTCTTTGAATATAGACTATCGATACCAACGAAAGAAAAATAACTCCAAGACCGATAATTAAAAAGGAAGCTAAATGGACGCTCGGTAGAAAGGTCATTAACCCTTTCGCAATCGGCATAAAGAGAATTGCCAGTGTAAAAATGGTGCTCAATACCCTCCCCAGATAGTCTCCGTCAACCTTGGTTTGTACTTGAGTAAAGAAGTGAATATTAAAAATTGTCATAAAGAGTTCACAAACTAGGTTTCCTGAAAAAGTAAGAAAATTAGGCAGTGGTAAGCCCATCATGAAAACTCCTACTCCTGTTAAGATCAATAAGAACAAAAGTGTATTCATACTGGATTTAAATTTATTTGCAATCAATGCTCCGACGATTGAGCCAATTGCACCCATGGTTAAGATAGTTGCATAGGCTCCTTCTACACCATAGAGTTTATTTGAAAAAGGGAGCAAAAACTCAAAAGCTGCAAAAAAGAAATTCACACTGGAAGCCACTAACAAGAGAAAGAAAATTTCTTTTTGATGCCAGATATAGTGTAAGCCATCTTTGATGTCCTCAAAAATATCTTTCCCTGTAAAACTCTTCTGCTCTTGAACCTTTGGTTCTTCTTTGGGAAGTAAAGCCACTAGGGCAAAAGCGATGAAAAAGGTCAAAGCATCTAGTAAGAGCGTCAGATGAAGACTTGCAAATTGTAAAACAAGGAAAGAAAGCACCGGAGAACTGACTCCTACAACCTGTAAAACTAACTCCAAGCGAGAGTTATAGGTCACTATCCCGTCCTTTGCTACCACCTCTGTGATAATAGCTTTATTGGCAGGCCGAGAAAAAGCAAAGGCAATGGCCTGGACAATATTAGCAAAGATCAAAGCTCCAATCATCCAGCAATCATTTCTGATAAAAGAAATGACCAGACAGAGAATCCCACAAACCAAGTCTGTTGTCATCAAAATCTTGCGACGGGAAAAACGGTCTGAAATCACGCCTCCAAATGGATTAGCTAGTATAGCTGTCACCAACTCAGAAATCTGATAAATCCCTAGAACGGTTTGCCCAATCGTTCCCATCGATGCCAACCAAACACTATTTCCATAATCATAGAGCATATTTCCTAGTTTGTTAATAGCTCCACGACTAATCAACTGTACTGCATATCGATTCATAAAAACTCCTCTCAAATTTTGAAACTATTGTATCAAAACTTGAAGGAGTTTCTCATTTTTCCCATATTTGGGAAATTAATCTTTTACAAATTTATCGTAATGTTCCTGATAGTAAGCTACCTGCTCCGGAAGACCTAGCACATCAAAAATATGCATGGCTTCCTGCATTTGTTTACAACCTTCTTCTTTTTGCCCCTTCTGATAAAGAGCAAATCCTTTAAGAAAGTGGAAAACATTACGCTCATAGAGTTTGATGCTCTTACCTATAATCTTCTCTATATAAGCTTCAAAGTAGCTGGCATTTTCAAAAGCAAGATGTTCTAAACAATGCTGGTAACAGTTAAGAGCTAAAATCAAGACCAGTTTTCGATGGCGACCAATTTCTTTATAGAAATCTTCCCTCTCCATCACTTCTCTACCAAGGCGAGCAACATAGTCCACATCATAAAAGCTGTAGAGATTGCCAAACAGAATCAACTCATACATGGTCCATTCGTCTGTTTGAAAAAGATAATCCGCAACCTTATCCAGATCATCTTGCTTCATAGTGAAGCTAGTATCTCTTTGACAAATCAGACCTTGTAACAAAATCCAGTTCAGTTCAAAATAGAGGGGAATTGTTGAACTCTTAGCCTTTTCAAGTTGTTCTTCTTGAAGTTTTTGAAAACCTGCAATATCATTTGAGTAGTAAAGCGGAATAATCTGAGCCATCAAGCTCACATGCTCATGATGTTGAAAATTTCTAGTCTTATCCATAAAATTCTCAATCGTCACGTGAATATTATCTAATATTTCAAAGAAACGAGATGCAGCCAGATCCGACTCCCCCAATTCAAATCGGGATAATTGGGAGGTCGAACAGGCCTCTCCTGCAGCTTCTTTAAGAGAGTAATTTTTACTGATTCGAAATTCACGAAAAACTTTTCCAAGATTTTCCATCTTACACCTGCTCCGATAATTCTTCCCACTCCAGCATAGCTTCTTCCTGACGATGGCTAATTTTATCCAGTTCTGCTTGTAATTGCATGAGTTCATCCGCATCATTGGTAGTATGCATTTGTTCAGAGATTGCTTGGGCTTGCGTTTCCAGTTCTTCGATTTCTGTCTCAAGACTTTCAATTTGTCTCATCAATTTACGAAGTTCTTTTTGACTTTCCTTTTGAGCTTGGTAGTCATTAACTGGAGAAACTTCTTTTTCTTGGTTAACAGCTGCCGCTTCTTCCGCTTGACTAGCTACTAGCTCTGCTTTTTTATCAACATAATAGTCATAATCACCTAGATAAAGGGTTGAGCCATTTTCAGATAATTCTAGAACATGAGTGGCTACACGATTAATAAAGTAACGGTCATGGCTGACAAATAGAAGAGTCCCATCAAAGTCAATCAGGGCATTTTCCAAGACTTCCTTGCTATCGATGTCTAAGTGGTTTGTCGGCTCATCGAGAATCAAGAAGTTATTGTTTTCCATGGAAAGTTTAGCCAGAAGCAAACGCGCTCGCTCACCACCTGAGAGCATTCCAACTGATTTCTTAACATCGTCACCAGAAAAAAGGAAGGCACCAAGTCGATTACGGATTTCAACTTCTGGCGTCAATTTAAAATCATTCCAGAGTTCGTCTAAGACTGTATTGCTCGGTGTCAGTTTGCTCTGAGTCTGGTCATAGTAACCAACCTCAACATTAGCACCAAAGCGCTTCTCCCCCTTGATAAAGGGAATCTGGTCCACAATAGACTTAATAAAGGTTGACTTACCAATGCCATTTGGACCAACAATGGCAATGGCGTTCATCTTACGAAGATCAAGGTTGATGGGTTCTGATAAGATTTCACCATCATAGCCGATAGCAGCATTTTCAACTGTCAAAACGACATTACCAGATACTCTATCAGAATGGAAGGTCATATTAGCTGATTTCTTGCCAACTTCAGGCTTGTCTAAGCGCTCCATTTTCTCCAGTTGCTTGCGTCGAGATTGAGCACGTTTGGTTGTCGATGCTCGGACAAGATTTCGGTTAACAAAGTCTTCTAAGGCAGCAATTTCCTTCTGTTGTTTTTCGTAGTTTTTTGCCTCAGTTGCGAGCTTCTGCTCCTTCTGCTCCACAAAGCTCGAGTAGTTTCCTACATATCTGTCCAAAGAATGTTTGGTTAAGTCGAGTGTTATGGTCGCAACCTTATCGAGGAAATAACGGTCATGGCTGACGATAATGAGGGCACCGCTATAATTAACCAAATAGTTTTCTAACCAGGCAATAGTTTCAATATCTAGGTGGTTGGTCGGCTCATCCAAGACCAAGAGATTAGGCTTTTCAAGGAGCATTTTGGCTAGCGCTAGACGAGTATTTTGACCACCAGATAACTCTGCTATTTTCATCTGCCACATAGACTCGTCAAACTTGAAACCATTTAAGATAGCACGGATATCAGCTTCGTATGTAAATCCTCCAGCCTGACGAAAATTTTCTGATAGGCGATCATAGTCTGACATGAGTTTATCAAGTTCTGCTCCAGTCTTTTCCCCCATCTCCAACTCCATCTGGCGAAGTTGTCTTTCAGTACGACGCAAGTCATCAAATACATGTAGCATTTCATCGTAAATAGTATTCTCAGACTCAAAACGGCTATCCTGTGCTAGATATGAGAGGGAAATATCTTTTTTCTTATTGATTTCACCCGTGGTTGGCTCCTCTTCTCCAACCAATATCTTGAGCAAAGTAGACTTTCCAGCACCATTTTTCCCAACGAGGGCAATACGGTCTCTTTCATCTACTTGTAGGTTTATATTATCAAAAAGAACCTCTCCTGCAAAAGAACGTTCAATTTTATTAGCTTGTAAAATAATCATACAGTTAGTATAGCATGTTTCTCTAAGCCATTCAAGACTTGTGGTTTAGCTCTATTTCATAACTTTTTCAGAAACTCATGCTAACGTTTTACTAAAACTTCAAATCGTGATATAATGTAAGCGATTAGATTATATATTAAAGGAGATTTCCTATGTCTTACCAAGAAAACTACCAAAAATGGGTTGATTTCGCAGAACTTCCAGACTATCTTCGTCATGATTTGGAAAATATGGATGAAAAAACTAAGGAAGACGCATTCTATACAAATCTTGAATTTGGTACTGCAGGTATGCGTGGACTGATTGGTGCTGGTACTAACCGCATTAACATCTACGTTGTTCGTCAAGCAACAGAAGGTTTGGCTCGTTTGATTGAGTCAAAAGGTGAAAATGAAAAAGAACGTGGTGTAGCCATCGCTTATGATAGCCGTCACTTCTCACCTGAGTTTGCCTTTGAATCTGCAGCAGTTCTTGCCAAACATGGTATCAAATCTTACGTATTTGAAAGCCTTCGTCCCACTCCAGAACTATCATTTGCAGTTCGTCACCTCAACTGTTTCGCGGGTATCATGGTCACAGCCAGCCACAACCCTGCTCCATTTAACGGTTACAAGGTTTACGGTGAAGACGGTGGACAAATGCCTCCACACGATGCTGATGCTTTGACAACTTACATCCGTGCTATTGAAAATCCATTTGCTGTTGAAGTTGCTGATGTAGAAGCAGAAAAAGCTTCTGGTTTGATTGAAGTTATTGGCGAAGCAGTCGATACCGAATACCTCAAAGAAGTTAAAGATGTTAACATCAACCCAGCTTTGATTGAAGAGTTTGGTAAGGACATGAAGATTGTCTACACTCCTCTTCACGGTACTGGTGAAATGTTGGCTCGTCGTGCTCTTGCGCAAGCAGGATTCGACTCAGTTCAAGTCGTAGAAGCTCAAGCAACTCCAGACCCTGACTTCTCAACTGTTAAATCTCCAAACCCAGAAAGTCAAGCAGCCTTTGCTCTTGCAGAAGAACTTGGTCGCCAAGTAGGAGCTGATGTTCTTGTTGCAACTGACCCTGACGCTGACCGTGTTGGTGTTGAAGTTCTTCAAAAAGATGGTAGCTACCTTAACCTTTCAGGGAACCAAATCGGTGCCATCATGGCAAAATACATCTTGGAAGCCCACAAAAATGCTGGGACACTTCCAGAAAACGCAGCTCTTTGCAAATCTATCGTATCAACTGACTTGGTAACTAAGATTGCTGAAAGCTACGGTGCAACTATGTTCAACGTCTTGACTGGTTTCAAATTCATCGCTGAAAAAATCCAAGAATTCGAAGAAAAACACAATCACACTTACATGATGGGGTTTGAAGAAAGCTTCGGTTACTTGATTAAACCATTCGTTCGCGATAAAGATGCAATCCAAGCAGTTCTTGTCGTTGCTGAACTTGCTGCCTACTACCGCTCTCGTGGTTTGACACTTGCTGATGGTATCGAAGAAATCTACAAAGAGTACGGCTACTATGCTGAAAAGACAATCTCTGTTACCCTCTCTGGTGTTGACGGTGCTGAGCAAATCAAAGCAATTATGGCTAAATTCCGTAACAATGCTCCAAAAGAATGGAACGCAACAGCTATCACTATCGTAGAAGACTTCAAAGCTCAAACAGCTACTGCTGCTGACGGAACTGTTACAAACTTAACAACTCCTCCAAGTGATGTGTTGAAATACACACTTGCTGACGGTTCATGGATTGCTGTTCGCCCTTCAGGTACAGAACCAAAAATCAAGTTCTACATTGCAGTTGTAGGTGAAAGCAACGAAGAATCACAAGCTAAGATTGCTAATATCGAAGCAGAAATCAATGCTTTTGTAAAATAAAATCCTATAAAAGATGAGACAAACCAATCTCATCTTTTTTTCGTATCAAATCTAAGCAATTTTAGAAACTTTATGGCATACTAGACTTATCAATGAAAGCGAGGTAATCTCATGGAACAATTTTTAGATAACATCAAAGACCTTGAAGTCACTACAGTTGCGCGTGCGCAAGAAGCTCTTGATAAAAAAGAAACTGCAACCTTCTTTATCGGTCGCAAAACTTGCCCTTACTGCCGTAAATTTGCTGGTACATTGTCAGGTGTCGTAGCTGAAACTAAAGCTCACATCTACTTCATCAATAGTGAAGAACCAAGCCAACTCAATGAGTTGCAAGCATTCCGCTCACGCTACGGAATCCCTACTGTACCAGGATTCGTCCATGTTGCAAATGGACAAATCAATGTCCGTTGCGACTCTTCAATGTCAGCTCAAGAAATCAAAGAATTTGCAGAATTGTAAGAAACTTAGTTTAAATTGAATTTTAGGAGATAATCCAATAATTTTTTTCATGTTAAAACGCATAATATCAAGGTTTATGAACACCTGATATTATGCGTTTTTTGATTTTATAGACTGTTGAAGAACTATTTGTTTGCTAACTTTTTTTCAGCAATTCTTTAACCATCTGATTCAGCTCCTCAAGCTTTTTATCTTGTGATTCTATTAATTGTCTTTGATTCTCAATTTCCTTATAAAGTTTATCAAGATTTATTTGAGTTTTAGATTCATCCTTAACAAAAAAATTAGTTAAAGAACTTGTTAGCATTCCTATTGTTCCAATTCCAACTAGCATCAATAATACAGCTAGCCATTTCCCAAATAGGCTACTTGGAACAATATCCCCATATCCAACAGTTGTAACAGTAACAAGTGACCACCATACACTATCAGAAAATGTCTTATCTTCAACAACTGATAAGATTGAACTACCAACTAGAACAATAAAAAAATTGACATACAGAATGTAAATTAATCCATTTGTTCTTAGAAAAATTTTTAGCTTTTTCTCTAATTTGCCAGTAAGACCTATAATTCTTAATAACCGAGTTAGTTTTACTAACTTTGTTAAGCGTGCAAGACGGAAGATCCTCCCTAAACGAAAAACTGTAAAAATAGCATTCAAAGGAAGAATCGCAAGCAAGTCAAAAATGTTGTTTATAATAAATGACCATTTACTTTTGGAAATACTAAATCTCCAAATATAATCGACAAGAAAAACAAACCATATGACTAAGTCTATAATACTGTATGGAGGTTTCTCAAGATCAATTAAATCTGTAAAACCAAGTATTACTAAAACAACTGATATTAAAGCTAATATTATAATACTAGTATCGTAATAGACTTTTATTTTCCACTTGTTCTGCAATCTGTAAACTCCTCTTGTTATAAAAATTAAATAAAATAGTTTAATGGGAATTCTAATAAATATCTCTACGATGACCTATTTCTAAAGTAGAGACTATCAGTTCATCATCTACAATGTGCACAATAACTCGATAAATTCCAATACGGTACCGCCATTGGCTACCTAGATTCCCCACCAGAGCTTTCCCATGCCTTCTTGGATCCTCTAAAACGTTATTTTCTAGATACTTTTTAATTAGTATCTGCGTATAACAATCTAATTTCTTTAGTTGTTTGATAAATCGTCTTGTTGGAACTAACTTATACAAGTTAATCTTCCTCCAGACCTAGATTATGTATCATTTCTTCCCAAGTAATGGGTTTAAGTCCTTTTTCCAAGTCTTCTAAATGCTCTTGATAAGCTAAATCTGCTACACGAGCATCATATTCATCCTCTAAAGCTTCTAAAGTTTTTGTTCGTATCAACTCGGATAGAGAAACTCCTTCAAACTTAGCCATGGCTTTCATAAATGTTTTATCTGCTTCGGAAACTTTTAATGTAATAGTCGGCATGTTTATTCTCCTAGAATTATTGGTAATACCATTGTATTACTTTTTAAGAACTCAGTCAATATAAAAAAGAACACCTCTCGGCGTTCCTTTCTATATATCAGTCAGTGGTGTTGCGGTGTCTGGTGAAGTATCGTAAACTTGAAAGTCTACTCCAACTCCCAGATCTGCCTGAGCTAACTGATTGACCATGGTCATGTGAGCCAGCTCCTTGATATTATTCTCCTTGGACAAATGGCCTAGGTAAATCTTCTTGGTACGATTACCTAGTGTGCGAATCATGGCGTCTGCTCCATCTTCATTTGAGAGATGTCCAAGATCAGACAGGATGCGTTGCTTGAGTCGCCATGCGTAAGATCCTGCTCGTAGAATTTCCACATCATGATTTGACTCGATCAGATAGCCATCTGCATTCTCGACAATGCCAGCCATACGGTCACTAACATAGCCCGTATCCGTCAGCATGACAAAGCTCTTATCATCCTTCATAAAACGATAAAACTGGGGCGCCACTGCATCATGACTAACACCGAAACTCTCAATATCGATGTCGCCAAAGGTTTTGGTTTTCCCCATCTCGAAAATATGCTTTTGAGACGAGTCAACCTTACCAAGATACTTACTATTTTCCATAGCTTGCCAGGTTTTCTCATTGGCATAAAGATCCATGCCGTACTTACGAGCCAGAACGCCCACGCCGTGGATATGGTCTGAATGCTCATGCGTAATCAAGATAGCATCCAAATCCTCTGGTTTACGATTGATTTCACTCAAGAGGCTTGTAATTTTTTTGCCTGATAGTCCCGCATCTACTAAAATTTTCTTTTTTGGTGTTTCCAAGTAAAATGAATTTCCACTGGAACCCGATGCTAAAATACTGTATTTAAAACCGATATCACTCATTCTAGTCTTCTAGTTCATCCTCCCAAATCTCTTCTTTCACGGCATCCTTATCGTATGGAAGTACGATAGTAAAGGTAGATCCCTTGCCATATTCACTCTTGGCCCAGATAAAGCCCTTATGTTGCTTGATGATTTCCTTGGCGATAGCCAATCCTAGTCCTGTTCCTCCTTGAGCACGACTTCTAGCCTTATCAACCCTATAAAAACGGTCAAAAATCTTTGGTAAATCTTCTTTAGGAATCCCAAGTCCTTGATCTGAAATAGATAAAATCATCTGATCATCTGTAGTTTTCATGTTAACAGTGATTTTTCCACCATCTGGTGAATACTTGATAGCGTTATTCAGGATATTGTCAATCACCTGGGTCATCTTATCTGTATCAATCTCAATCCAAACAGAAGTAATCGGATAATCTCTCACCAACTCGTACTTCTTCTCCTCATCTTGACTTTTCATTTTATCAAAACGATTAAGGATAAAGGTGATAAAGGCCGTAAAGTTAATCAATTCAACATCTAAGTGACTAGTTGCGTTGTCAATCCGTGATAGATGCAAGAGGTCCGTCACCATCCGCATCATACGGTTGGTTTCATCCAAAGAAACCTTGATAAAGTCTGGAGCAACTGGTTCTGTCAGCGCTCCTTCGTCCAAGGCCTCCAAATAGGATTTTACACTGGTCAAAGGTGTACGCAACTCATGACTAACGTTCGAAACGAAAAGCCTTCTCTCACGTTCTTCCTTCTCTTGTTCAGTCGTATCATGTAGAACTGCTACTAAACCAGAGATAAAGCCAGACTCTCTACGAATCAAGGCAAAACGAACGCGCAAACTGATATATTCGCCATTAAGATTCTGCGAATAAATCATCAGCTCAGGGCTCTGAGTAATAAGTTCTCTCAGCTCATACTCTTCTTCAATCTTGAGTAACTCTAAGATATTTTGATTAAGAGCATCATCCCTTTCAACTCCAAGTTGTCTCTTGGCCATATCATTGATCATGATGATTTGCCCACGACGGTTGGTTGCAAGCACTCCATCTGTCATGTAGGACAGAATACTATGCAACCTTTTACTCTCTTGTTCCAGATTTTCTTGAGTCAGACGAATGACTTCAGACAAATCATTAAGATTGTTAGTGATATTAGTTATCTCTGAACTTCCCTGCATATCCAAAACCTGAGAATAATCACCATCAATCAAATCTTTTATTTTCTGATTGATCTGCCTCAAACGAATATTATCACGACGACTCTCAAGCAAGAGAAAAGACACTAACAGAATAAAGCCAATTAAGATGAGGATAAAGATAAAGTCGCTCGTCAAAATTGTTTGTCTAATTACTTCAATCATTATTTCTCATATAATATCCTACACCACGACGAGTTAGGATGTATTCAGGTCTGCTTGGTGTATCTTCAATCTTCTCGCGCAAACGTCTAATGGTTACATCAACTGTACGGACATCTCCAAAATAGTCATATCCCCAAACGGTTTCAAGAAGATGTTCTCGGGTAATAACTTGTCCAAGATGAGAAGCTAAATGATGCAAGAGTTCGAATTCACGGTGGGTTAGGTCTAACTCTTCACCATATTTCTTAGCCACGTAGGCATCTGGTAAAATCTCCAAATCGCCAATCTGCAGACTTTGTAATTTCGTTTCAGGTTCTTGGCTATCAACTGAGACAAGATCTGTACGACGAAGAAGAGCTTTAACACGGGCCTGTAGTTCACGATTTGAAAATGGCTTGGTCACATAGTCATCTGCTCCAAGCTCAAGCCCGATAACCTTATCAAATTCGCTGTCTTTAGCTGAAAGCATGATAATAGGAACACTACTTGTCTTACGAATAGTTTTTGCGACCTCAAGTCCATCAATCTCTGGAAGCATCAAATCCAAGATAATAATATCTGGTTGCTCAGCTTCAAATTGTTCAAGTGCTTCACGACCATTAAAAGCAGTTACAACTTCATAACCTTCCTTGGTCATATTAAATTTTATAATATCTGAGATGGGTTTTTCATCATCTACAATTAGTATTTTTTTCATTTAGTCACCTTTTTCCTTATCTCATTATACCAAAAAAATGTAAAGAAGACACGAAAGACCGATACTAGCAGCTTCTTTTCAAGTAGGCTTGCCAAATCTTTTGCTGGGGTTTGGCCAGAGGATAATTGATAAATTCTTCTGGACTTAACCAAAGGACTTCTCTATCTGCATATTCCTGTGTCTCAGTAACTCGCCCTGCAATTATCTGGATATGCCATTTACGATGGCTAAAAATGTGCTTGACCTCTTCAAATCGTAAATCTTGCCAATCAACTTCAAGATCATAGTCCTGTTCAAAACTCTCCTGTGGAGATGGTCCCAGTTCTTGAATTGGCTCCGCTACTTGACTAAAAAGGTCCAAGTCTTGAGTCTGGTCTGAGAATTCATCAACTTCAATCAAGGGAAAATGCCAAAATCCAGCCAAGAGTTTTTCACTCTCATTCTTCTCTAATAGAAACTGACCCTGACTATTTTGCACTACAAGAGCCTTTAGATAAATAGGGATTGGCTTTTTCTTGGGAGCCTTGATAGGATAGCGATCTATGGTCCCATGTTGGTAAGCAGCACTGAACTCCTTAACAGGACTCTCCTCAGGTCTTGGATTAACAGGAGCCTCAATATCTGAACCTAAATCCATCAAAGCCTGATTGAAATCACCTGGACGATCAGGATCTATCAAAACCTCCATCATAGCTTGAAATATTTTTCGATTGCTAGGATTTCCAATATCATGATTGACTTCAAATAAACGTGCCAAAACGCGCATGACATTGCCGTCTACTGCAGGCTGTGGAAGGTTAAAGGCAATACTAGAGATTGCACCAGCTGTATAAGGACCTATCCCTTTCAAGCTTGAAATACCTTCATAAGTAGACGGGAACTTGCCTTCAAATTCATTTATAATCTGTTGAGCGGCTGTTTGCATATTGCGGACACGAGAATAATAGCCAAGTCCTTCCCAGGCTTTTAATAAGCGCTCCTCAGGAGCATTTGCTAAGCTTTCTACGGTCGGAAACCAATCTAAAAAACGCTCATAATAGGGAATGACGGTATCAACTCGAGTCTGCTGCAACATAATTTCAGATACCCAGATATGATAAGGATTCTTACTCCGTCTCCAAGGTAAATCCCGCTTGTTTTCGTCATACCAGGCTAATAGTTTTTGACGGAAAGAGAGAATCTTGTCCTCTTCCCACATGGTCACACCATATTTCTCCAAATCTAACATATTTCTCCAAATCTAACATATTTCTAGTATAGCATAACCTTTAATGATACTCAAAAATTCAAGATAGACATTCAATAAAACAAAGACTATAAGACTAAAAGGAAGAAAAAGGAAATCTAAAGATTATCTTGTTTAAAATTTGAATAAACACATAGTTTAAAAAAGTTTATCAGAGTCTAGGATGTCTGGAAACAAAAGTAGAAAAGATTTATTCTATTCATAATACTCTAATTTTTATATAGCTACTTGTCAGTTTTAATTTAAAAATGTTGATTTAAGTTAAATATAGTGGATTGAAATAAGATATGAATAGAGAGGTTAGGAAAGTCAAATAAATCTCTAAAAATGTTTTAGAATTCGTAGCGTACTATTCTAAGTTCATTTCACTATCATTTCTAACAATGTTTTAGAATTCGAAATGAACTATTCTTTATTCAGCCTGCTATAATAGTTATGATGATTCCCCAAACTTAAGCTAAAATACAAATCATAACCACCCGTCAAACGGGTGGTTTGCACCAGGGCTAAAAGCCCAAATTACCAGCCAGCGCCTAAAGACGCTGGCTTTCACGTTGTTCAAGCCTCATTGCTCTTGACTCGTCACTTGCCTCTTAAAGAGGCGTGAGTATTACTTACCACTATCCCTAAAGGGATCCTCATATTCTTTTACACTCAATTTATCTAGTGCTATATCATGCTTTTCCTGCTCTTGAATATATTTCTTAATTGTGGCTTCATTAAGCCCTACTGTACTCACATAATAACCTTCCGCCCAGAAATGCCGATTCCCAAACTTATACTTGAGGTTGGCGTGTTTATCAAACATCATGAGTGCACTTTTGCCTTTTAAATACCCCATGAAACTTGAAATACTTATCCTAGGTGGAATACTCACCAACATATGTACATGATCAGGCATTAAATGACCTTCGATAATCTCAACACCTTTATAACTACATAATCGGTGGAATATTTCTCCCAAACTACTTCGATATTGATTATAGATGACTTTTCGTCTATACTTAGGGGTGAACACAATGTGATAGAACACATCCACTTTGTGTGTGATAAACTATGAGACTTTTGTGCCATGGTTTTCTCCTTTTGCTTTACAATTGGCTTGAACACCTTTATTGTATCGCGCTTGGAGTTTTTTTGGTATAACCTTCGACGCGCACCCGCATAGCGGGTGGTTTATTTGTCTCGCACCTAACGGAGCGAGACGGACTGAAAGTCACATAATAAAAAAAGAGTTTGAGAAAATCCCAAACTCTACTATTTTTTGATTTTATTTTCTAGCTATCTTTTCATCTTCTTCTAGTTGTTTAACTAATTGATCAACGCTATCAAATTTTACCATATCACGGATACGGTCCAACCAGGAAACAATGACAGTCTCCCCATAGATATCGTCGGAAAAATCAAAGATATGAACTTCAAAACGCTCTTCTTCGCCATCAAAGGTTTCATTTTTACCTAGACTTGCCATACCACGATAGACTTTTCTTTGGATTTCAACGTCAACGGCATAGACACCATCAGCTGGCATATATGTCCGATCCAAGTTGACTAGATTAGCTGTCGGGAATCCAATAGTTCGACCTCGAGCATTTCCGTGAACCACTACACCTCTCGTTGGTAAAGGGAATCCCAAAAGTTTGCCTGCTTCTTTTACATCTCCTTCTAGAATGGCTTGGCGAATACGCGTTGAACTAATTTTCCCCTTTTCGTCCTCAACTGGTGGAACAACAACCACTTCACCATGGAAAAGTTCTTTTAAATCCTCAGCTATTTTTCTATCTGAACCAAGAGTATAGTCAAAACCAACTACAATCGTATCTGCCTTTGCTTCCTTGACGTAGGTATCAATGAATTCTTGGGCAGTCATATTTGCTACTCGACTAGTGAAATCCATCAAATACAAGCTCTCAACTCCAG
Source organism: Streptococcus sp. 27098_8_69 (assembly GCF_041432445.1). NCBI lineage: Bacteria > Bacillati > Bacillota > Bacilli > Lactobacillales > Streptococcaceae > Streptococcus > Streptococcus sp. 27098_8_69. The sequence goes on from NZ_JAPVZO010000001.1 coordinate 152,012, forward strand.
CTCGCTTCAATCTACGTTCACGTTCACTAGCATTCAAAATATGCAATAAGTGTTCAGGTGAGTATTGATTCAGAGTTAGTTTTGGTGATTCGTTAAAAGTTACTAGAGCTACTCCCTGGCGCTTTTCAGCAGCAATGTTAGAAGCTATTTCAAATAATTTTTGATGTCCAAGATGAACTCCATCAAAATAACCAAGTACAAGGACGTTTGGTCCTGGTGTTGCAATATCTTTTTCTGTTTTAATAGGTACTGTAATAATCATAGTATTTATTATACCAGAAAAATGGCGCTTTCAAAACAATTTAGACTGAATTCAGGACATAAAACTTAGAGCAAACTTTCTCTGACTTCTTTTCGCAACATTTCTAGACTTTCGATCCCGTACTTATCCATGACTTTTGGTAGATTTTCGATAATATCTGGACAAGCATAGGGATTCGTAAAGTTGGCTGTTCCGACACCGATTGCTGAGGCTCCTGCCAGATACATTTCTAAGGCCGCTTCAGCTGAATCCACTCCTCCCATACCAATGATTGGAAGCTTGGTTGTTTGAGCTACTTGACGGATTAGTTTTAGAGCTACAGGAAATACAGCAGGTCCAGACATGCCACCTGTCCCATTTGCGATAATCGGCTTTCTGGTTTTAAGGTCAAAACGCATCCCAACAAGGGTATTGATCATTGTGAGACCACTAGCTCCAGCATCTTCTACTGCTTTTGCAATCGTCACGATATCCGTCACACTAGGGGTTAATTTGACGTAAACGGGCACTTCTGATGCTTCTACGGCAGCCTTCACCACATCATAGGCTAACTCAGGATCTTGTCCAATTAAAAGTCCATGATTTCCATGATCGACGTTAGGACAAGAGATATTGAGCTCAATGGCTTTCACGTTAGTTGCCTTAGAAATTCCATGAGATACGGCTGCATACTCTTGTTTTGAAAAGCCAGCAACATTGGCGATAATGGGAAGATTTGGATATTCTCTTTGAAGCCAAGGTAGTTTCTCAGAGAGAACGACCTTTAAACCTGGATTTTGTAAACCAATAGCGTTGAGCATACCAGCAGGTGTTTCTGCCACTCGTGGAGTTGGATTTCCAAACCTGGGTTCTAGGGTAGTTGCCTTAATCATGATAGAACCCAAGAGATCTAGATCATAGTATTTAGCATATTCTTGACCGAAGCCAAAACAACCTGATGCAGGAATGATAGGATTCTTTAATTCTAAGCCTGGTAAAGAAACTTGTAATCGATTTGCAGTCATGACACTCTCCTTATAAAACTACTGTGCCTGTTTTAAATACAGGGCCATCTTCACACACACGTTGACTAAATGTTTCACTATTAGGTACTTTCAAGACGCAAGCGTAGCAAGCCCCCATACTACAGGCCATACGGGATTCAAGAGATAGATATGCTCTTGGATGCTCGTAAAAGGTTTGATTGATATATTTCATCATACCAGGTGCCCCGCATGAGTATATTGCATCGAATTCGTTATCAAATTCCTTTATCACTACTGATACATTTCCTTGGGTTCTATAAGAACCATCATCAGTCGTTACAAAGACTTTGCTGTATTGAGATAATTCAGCTTCCAAAATAACTGCATCTTTGGTCGCAAATCCTAGAACCGTTGTGACATCTACACCACGTTCATCTAATTGCTTAGCTACTTCAAACAAAGGTGGAACACCAATTCCGCCACCAACTAAGAGAACACGACTATGCTGCTCTAAATCAGATAAATCAAAACCATTCCCCTGAGGTCCCATAACATCTAGGGCATCTCCAGCTTTTAAGGTTGAAAAGATTGCTGTACCAGAACCCTCAACTCGATAAATGAGATGGCATTGATTATTAGGCTTATCTATGGATGAAATTGAAATTGGGCGACGCAAGAGATGGGCATCATCAGGTACACGCAAATGGAGAAATTGGCCAGCTTTCATAGCTTCAACCATCTCTCCTTCGAGCACTATCTCAAAGATTGCTGGTGCGATTTCCTCTTGCTTAATCACTTTCATGTTTTCCAAGCGAATGGCACCCATACGTTTTCTACAATTTGGATTCATAACTTTTCCTCCTTAAATTTTAAGGGGATCAGATAAAGAAAAACCTTGCAATTGCAAGGTTTCAGTTAAGATATTCACACAAAAGTACACCAAATAAGCACTTACTTACTTGTTTCAATTGTAGTTTCTTTTCTCTGACACCTTGTGAGTCTCTCTGGACTTCCCTTAAAGGTTAAATTTTCACTAGTATACTGTATCAAACGCGAAAAGTCAAGTAAAAATAGGTAAGGTATCAGTTCATAAAAGTGGCTTACTTTTGTGAAGAAAGAATCTGCTCTAATTTTTGATAATCTTTGACACTATCGATTTCATAGATAGAGTTTTCTTCCAACTCTTCTACATAAACATCTAGTTCTTTGATATTATCTTTAACCATATTGTCCCAGTAGAGATCAACAAATTCACCACTTGCATAAGCCTTGTCAATAAAGCTGACAATCTTTTCTGCAGTTGGAGCATCCCAGAATGAAACACCACTCAGGATACGACCAGCCTTACTATCAACAATAATGTCTTGAACCTTGTAGTCATCTCCATAGACCAAGAACCATTCGTTGGTACAATCTTCACGATAAACACTAAAATAAGTCGAACGAGTCAAATCATTGCGGAACATATTTTTAAAGAGATAATTGTCGGCATCAATAACATAGCTGTTGGCCAATTCTTCTTTTACAAGATATAGGGAGTAAAAGTTATTGTAATCAGCATACTTATCGTTGAAGACCAAACGAACTCCGTATTTTTCTTTAAGGTAGTCGAATTGTTCCTTCAAATAACCGACAACGATGATAATGTCATCAATTCCACGTTCTTTTAAAAATTCAATTTGATATTCAACTAAGGGTTTTTGATTGACTTTAACCAAGGCTTTGGGAGTATTTTCTGTCATGGGTCTCAAACGAGTTCCCAATCCCGCTGCTAAGATAATCGCTTTCACGCGTTTTCTCCTTTATTCTTTAATAATAATATAAACACCAGCCATTACGATAAGTGAAGTAATGATGGTCAGTAAATTAAGGGGCGAGCCCAAAAAGATTGCTGCAAACAAAACAGTCCATACTACATAACTGACATTCAAACCAGTAGCTTTTGCTGGCTGCAATCGATTGATAGCCATATAGTAGGCTAGATAAGAGATCATATTACTTGCTGCAAAGATAATCAAAAGACCTAGCAATTGACCATTTGCCACTTCCGCAAATGAATGATGTGAGAAGAGAACAATGACAAGATAGGACAAGAAAGATGTGACTTGTCGTATCAAAAGAGCTTCTAGCTCACTGAGGTCACTTTCCATAGCAAATGAGCTCAGAACACTTTCACTTCCCCAAGCAAGCGCACAAATCAAGGCACAGAGTATTCCGATATAGAAGGAATTCACTTGTTCAACCTTGTAAGTCTGAGCAATAATGCCCGCAATGATTAACAAAATTCCAAATACTGTATTCTTAGAAACCTTATGCTTTAAGAAAAAGAAAGCGAGAATGACAGATACTGCAGGATAAATAGCTGAAACCGACGATGCCAAAGAACTACCGATATACTTGACCGCATAGAGATTAGCCTGCATACCAATAGGTCCAGCAAGTAAGGCTCCAATGATGACACTAACATTTCGAATGTTCAAGAAGATTGAAAAACGTACCTTTCCTTCTTTAACTAGAAGATATCCTAGCAAGATAAAAATACTCAGAAAATCGTGTGCTGCTGCTACTACAAAAGGCGAAAGCTCTGTAAAGATTGAAAAGATATAAGCACTAATCGTTAAGCCTAATCCCCAGAACACACCTGATAGTAGCCCAAAAGAAACTCCATTTTTAGTTTTCATCTAAATCTCCTTCAGACTCTAATTCTTTTACTGCTCTATTGTAACGAGAGATTCCGTAATCTCCGAAATCTGCACCATTTTCTTCTTTGTAAATAGTCCAAAGACTCCAAATGATATCTTGCAAGATTTTGTAAATACGAATTTTCTCCCTTGAAACTGAAGTCTTGTCACTCTCGTAATGACTTAAAAAGTCTTCTTCTTCTGCACTTGTAAATTCAGATTCTAGGAAGAGGGCTGCCAAATCCCACATAGGATCATTCATAGAAGAATATTCCCAATCAATTAGATAAAGATGCCCGTCTGGATCTTCAATAAAGTTTTCTGGAACCAAATCAATATGACATGATTTCTTATCAATTCCAATTTGTTCAAGCTCTTCTTTCAGAGAAAATACAGATTTTCTGACAGCTTCATAGTTTGGATAGTAAATCTCTCCTTGAATCAATGATTCATATTTTTTGATTTCCTCAAAAGGAGCAAACTCTCCTTTTAATTCTTTACCAGAAGCATGGATCGTTTGTAGAATTGGTGCAATCTTTTCAAATTTGGTTTTAATGGTAGCTGAATCAAGTGTCTCAGCGTTTTCAATGTACTGATTAACTTTGATACCAGCTTCAATATCGAAAAGATAATTTTCTACATCTAATTTCAAATCTTTCAACAATTCAAGATTGAACTTCTCATTCTGGCGGTCGATTAATTTATCTGTACCTTTACCGAAAAACTTAACGATATACTGGTTTGCAGTCGTCTTGACTAGATAGTTTTGATTGGTCATCCCACCTAGTTGCTCAACACTGAGAATATCCTCTTCTTCCGATAATAAAGAAGCAATCTTTTCTTTAATAAGTTTCTCCACGGTCAACCTCCATATCCTTACACTTCCCATTTAAAGACTGTCTTGAAGGCAGTATTTAAATCTGTAGCAAAAACTCGGTGAATATCTTTGATTTCTCTGACTGGTTCTTCTAAATAAATGATATTTTTCAAACGATTGGCAAATCTCTTAATCTCCATCATTTGGATAGCTTTTTCGAAGTCAACACGTCCTGAACGCGAAGAACCTACTAATAATAAACCTTTTTCGAGGGAATCTCGAGTATTGATATTTACCTTGTACTCACTAACACCCATCATCAAAATGGTTCCCTGTGGTTTGATGTAACGAATGAGATCATTAATAGCAGGTCCGCAGCCATCACCACCACAACATTCAAAACCATGATCAAAACTAAGATTTTCTGGAATACTGTCAGTGATATAACGTTCATTCGCAAATGAAAAGAGTTCAAGTTTCTCCCAATGACGACCAATAACAATAATCTCTGCTTCAGGCAAGGTATAGTTGATAATATTAGCCATAACAAAAGCTAGACTACCATCGCCAATAACTGCAATACGCTGACGTCTGCTGTGAGAAACTGTCAAGAAACGATTCATAGCGTGCATGCCCACACTGACAAACTCAGTAATGGCTGCAACTGTATCTTCGATATCTTCGTAAGCTACCACACGATCCTTAGGTAGAGAAACAAATTCTCGCATAAAGCCATCATAACCACTAGACAAAAAATAGGTTCCTGTCATATAGTTTTCATAGAATTCCTCATCACTTTGCATAGGTGGTTGATTGGGAATCATGACAACCTTCTGGCCAACTTTATAGGTACCTGTGGGATCAGAAATAACAGTCCCACAAGACTCGTGAATCATAGCCATTGGAAGCTTTTTAGATAATATTTTGGGATCACGTTTTCCTTGATAGTAACGTTGATCCGCATGACAAACCGCCATAAAGTTTGGTCGAATAAGGATATGATTCTCTTGATCAATCTCTTCTTCTTGATATTTGATATTGATAAACTTTGGTTTTGTCAGTTGATAAATTTGATTAATCATGTTTTTAGTCTTTCTCAATCATGCTTTTAGCAATCTTCAAGTCTGTAACTGTTGTGATTTTTAGATTTGAGTATTCACCTTTTGCCAAGGCAACATCTTTACCCTTAATGACAAAGATTTTACATGCATCTGTCAAAATTTCTTTTTCGTCTGCTGATAAAGAACCATACAAATCAATAAAGTCTTTACAACGGAAGGTTTGAGGAGTTTGCCCTTGATAGAGATGAGCGCGGTTTGGAATATCTGTAATAAATTTCCCATTAGTACTTTCAACAATGGTATCCACGGCTTCAACTACAGTATCAACAGCATCATGATTTTGTGCAAGAGCAATGTTATCTTGAATCATGCGAAGTGTGATAAAAGGACGAACTGAGTCATGAGTGACTACGATATCATCTTCCGTAATTGGACGGTAAGCATCAATAGCTTCGATGATCTTTTCAATACTCGAATTACGATCAGCACCACCTTTTGTGATGATGATACGATCCTTGTGGAGTGGAAGAAATTTTTCAACTAAATCTTCTGCGTGTGTCACCCAGTCTCCGTGAACTCCAACTACAATTTTTTCAATAGTTGGTTCCAAAACAAATTTTTCGATAGTATGAATCAAGATTGGACGATCGCCCAACTCAAGAAATTGTTTAGGTAAATTACTAATCCCCATGCGCGTGCCGGTTCCACCTGCTAAAATTCCAGCGTAGATCATTTTAATACTCCTTTAGTCTGTTCTTAAAAAAACTCATTCTTTACTATTATATCACAACCTAGCCCTTTATCGAAATAAATACTAGAATTCTCTAGTCAGAAAGAGAGTTGTTACATACTTTTTGGGAAGGTATCTTTAATGATAAAAAGTAGGTTTTCAAATCCATCTTTCCATTAATATAGAGTTCTTTAGAATATTATAGAAAACTTAAAGAAACCTTAAACTAAATAAAAAAGTTGAGATTGTAGCCAGAGATAATTCCAAGCTAACAATTCTCAACTCTATTCAATCATTTTTCGTTTATTTTTCTTCTTGCTCACCGATGCCCTTAACGGCTTTCTTAAACTCGGCAAGCATTTTTCCTACTGATTCGCCTAGCTCTGGTAAGCGTTTTGGTCCAAAAATCAACAATGCTCCAAGGACAATGACTATCAAGCCTGGTGCACCAATATCACGTAAGATTCCCATCTTTTTCTCCTTTCCTTTTTCTCTTAATCATCCATTTACTAATAGCGATACTAACCTCATACAATAAGATTAAAGGAACAGTCATCGCTAAATCGCTAATAAAATCAGCAGGTGTCAATATAACAGCCAATACCAATAAAATGAAGTATGCATAACGTCTATAAGCAATGAGTAGTCCAGGCCCAATCAAACCAATTGAGGTTAAAAAAGCAATGATAACTGGCAATTCAAAGATAAACGCTAGTGGTACAGTTGTTTGAAAGACAAAAGCTAGATAATTTTGTGCTGTCAGCTGCGTTTCAAATAAGTTTTCACCTAGTCCCAGTAAGACCTGAAGTATAGCTGGTGTGACAAAATAAAAGCCAAAGACTAATCCCAAGATAAAACAAAGGAAAGTTGCAGGGATATAAGCAAAAATCGCTCCTGCTTCTTCAGTTTTAAGTGCTGGTCGAACAAAACTCCAGACTTGATAGACCGTAAAAGGTAAGGTAAGGCTAAAGGACATTAAACTTGCTAAACGAAGATAAATCCATAAAATATCATTCGGCCCTAAGACAATCAACTTCTGACTAAAGCCTTGTGTGATAAATTGATAAACCTGATCAGCAAATAATAGTGAGACGCAGAATACTAGAAAGAAGCAAACAACTACTGCTAGCAATCTCTTTCTAAATTCTACCAAATGTTCAATAATTGTCAATTCCTTTTGATCCATCACTTTTCACCCTGTCTAATGGTAATTAGAAAAACTACGAGGATAAAGAGAGTCTGACCTGCTAACCCTTCCCAACTAGGGTAAATTCCCAATATATCAATACTTGGTATTCCTGAGATCAGATGGTTTGGAATCATATTTGTCAACTGTAAGGCATGGATACTGACTCCCGTCATCTTAAAGGCTAAGGCATAAATCATCCAAGTCAGGATAAAGAAAACCTTATGAGGTAGAAAAAATTGACTGGCCTTGTTCATCACAAAAGCAATCACGACTAGGACTAAGAGGGCCAGAGAAATTCCTAGGACAAAATCAAAACTAGAAATCCTTGGCAGAACCCCCACATAGAATAAAATCGTCTCAGCACCTTCACGGAATACGGCTAGAAAACTCAGAGCAAACATAGAAAGGAACGATCCTGTTTTCGTGACAGTTTGCATCTGCGATTCTATAAAAGCATTCCATTTCTTAACAGAAGATTTGCTATGAAGCCAAATACCGATTAGAATCATCATGATAACCGCAAAAATCCCGACTGCACCTTCTATGATTTCACGGTTAGTTCCTGAGGTAACTGCTGGAAAGGCAATCTGTAGGATATAGGCAATTAAAAGACTGGCCACTATTCCCGCAAATGCACCACCATAGACCCACTTGAGGCCCTTTCTCATCTTAGCAGCTTTCAAAGTTGTCACAAGCGCCATGACAATCAAGAGGGCTTCTACACCTTCTCGGAGCAAGATGAGCATGGCGTCAAATGCATTATAGGAAGCGCTAGTATCAATTTGAGATAGCTCTGCAATCAAGCTAGAAAGCTTTTCTTGATATTCACTATCCTTTCCCTTAACCATGATGACAGGGCTTTCACTTTCAACCTTGGTATAAAGCGATGGATTGGTTGTACTTACAGAACCTTCGATTGTTGGCCAAATAGTAATAAACTCCTTCATGGTTGCAGCTGCATCACTATCTTGACCAGCTTGAAATTGTGTCAAGGCCTTTTTTAAAAGATCGATTCCATCCTTAAGGGTCAGATTCGAAGATGTCGTCGCTATTTCTGTACCTTCAACAAAGTTAGAAATGGCTTTTTTCAAATCATCAAACGATGCCTGAATAGTATCAAAGTTCGTTGGTTCAGTCTCAATGCTACTACGCAGAAAGGAAATTGCTGTTTCTACTTGCCCATAATGAGATGTACTATGGTCGCGAACCACTGCTTCATTGATGGTCCAGGTTGAATTCATTTTTTTATAGGCTTCTCTTACTGCTTCCAGATCTTGAGAAGCGATTGCCTTGTCTAAGGCTTCAAAACGAGGTTCTAATCGTGAAACAAGTTTCTCTTTTTCTGCATCTAGGTCGACTGGATTTTGCTCTTTCTCAAATGTCAAAAGGGCTAAAGAAATCTGAGTTAGCTGGTCTTCGGTAATATCACCAGTTAAGACTAACTTTTCTTGAACTTTACGTCCAGCTTCAGAGTCAGAATTCTCGACTTTCTCGAAATCTTTGGTCATTTCATCAATTAGTTTTCTTGCCTGATCTTGTTTGCCTTCTTTAACAGCTTTAGTCGCATCAGTTATTTTCACAAAGTAGGGACTCAAATTTTCCTTAGCTCCTACCGGAAAAATCAATAGGAAGAAACAAGCACATAGGAGGATAATACTTTTAGGATTCCAATAATTTCTGCCCAATGTAACCTCCCTTCTCTACTCCACCAAAGCAGGCAAAAAGACCACTACCTATATGGGTAACGTATTCATTCATTTTATCCGTAGCACCTAGATTGGTCTGAACTTTAACAAAGCTATCTGGATCCTTTTGGAAGGAGATAAAGAGCAAACCAGTGTCAAACTGACCAGTCTTTTCATCAATTCCATCAGAATAAGAATAAGAGCGACGCAAGAGAGGCTTATCCACTTCTTTAGCTAAGCGTACATGAGAATCATCAGGAAGAAGGCTTAAATCAACCTCATCAAATTCGTTCTTCTTGCCAAAGGGAGCGCCACTTTCTTTATAACGACCAAAGGTATTTTCTTGTTCCTCGAGATTGGTTCGATCCCAAGTATCTAGAAACATCTGAATGCGTCGAACTGCCATGTAGGAACCATTTTCCATCCAATCCTTACTGTCAGCCCAAACAACCTGATCAAATTCTTTCTCAGTAGTGACATTAGCAGTCCCGTCTTTAAATCCAAAGAGATTCCGAGGAGTTTCCATACGATTACCGATAGCTGCAAAACCTGATTGGCTCCAACGAAGAGTAACGGCATTTCTACCCTTGCGAATAAGGTTACGAATAGCATGAAAGGCAACTTGCTCATCATCAGCACAAGCTTGGATAACTATATCTCCACCCGTGTACTTTTCTCGTAACTGTTCCTTTGGAAATGGAGGTAAATCTCTGAAAAGTTTGGGACGTTTGTTCTCTAGTTTCATCTTTTCTAGGAAACTAGCCGAAATTCCAAAGGTCAGGGTCAAACGATGAGGATTAAGTCCAACTGTTTCTCCAGTATCACTTGGAGGCAAGAGGCTATTGTTACCATCTTTTTTAACCAATTCTCCTTCTACAAGTTTGGCACTATAATCCGTCCAATCCTTAAATAACTGGATGATTTTCTCTTTGTCAGTTGTATGCAAATCTAAAACCACAAAATAAATGTTTTTCTGCATGACAGTTGTAATGCCAGCTTGGTGTTTGCCATAGAAGGCTATTTTTTCATCCCCGTACGAGATTTTCTCCTGACCATCAAGCTTAGGTGAGAAAAAAGCAGAAGCACCAGAGAGTCCAAGTGCGAGACCGGCACCTCCGATACCTGCTTTTTTTAGAAATTCTCGACGGTCCATTTTTTGTTCAAAAAATTTTTCGCCTTTGTTTGTCATATTACTTATTCTCCACCAAGAAATTTACCCATTTGTGATAATGGTTCACCAAGTTTTGTTACTGCTTCAGACAATTCTTTAGTGTCTTCTTTCGTTAAGTCTGTATAGAGCTTATAGTGTTCCTTGTCCGTCATGTGTTTGTCTAACAAACTATTGACAGATTTGAAATCTTCTTCTAACTCTTTAACCAGAGCTGCATCTGATTTTTCAAGCAAGGGTTTAAATAGCTGGAAAATCTTCTCAGCACCTTGGATATTGGCACGGAAATCATACAAATCTGTATGAGAATAAATCTCCTCTTCACCAGTAATCTTACTTGTCGCTACTTCATTAAGAAGGTCAACAGCACCAGTTAGCATAATCTTGTAATCAACATCAACGGTCGCAATCTTAGCCTTTAATTCCTTGATATCATTTACCAGTTGGTCACCATAAGACTCAGTTCCTTTGGTTGTGTTTTCCTCCCAAAGAATGCGCTCGATACGGTGGAAACCTGACCAACCTTCTTCGGTCTTGTTTTCATCTAGATAGTCTGCTAATCGAAAATCAATCTTCACATCAGATTCACCAAAGCTCTCTGCAATCGGCTCTGAACGTTCATAAGACATACGGATTAAAGGATATGCCTTTTTAGCTTCTTCTAACTTACCATCCTTCAAGAGTTGAACAAAACCTTCTGTATCCGTCAATAGTTTATCAATCTGTTCTTCTACAAAGGTTTTGTAGTCACTAGTTGCCTTATCCAATAGTTTTTTGTTATCTTCTGACAATTTTGTAACCTGAGAGGAATTACTTGTCGAGGTTTGTTTTTCAGTCTGTGCCGCACAAGCCGTCAATAATAAAGCCGAAGATAAAAGGATAAAACCAAGTTTTTTCATATAACGCTCCTATTAAATCATGGGAATCCCATTTTTAAAATTTATTATATCATAGTTTTTCTAATTATTCAATAAATTGTCAGAAAATTTAATGTTTGCTCCTTTTAAAATTAGAATAGACTTTTCTAATTAAAATTGTTAAAATAATAGGGAAAATAAAAGAAAAGGAAGCTATATACCACCATGATGAATATGCAAAACATGATGCGTCAAGCTCAAAAACTTCAAAAACAAATGGAGCAAAGTCAGGCTGAGCTTGCTGCTACAGAATTTGTTGGCACTTCTGCTCAGAACCTTGTAACTGCTACTTTAACTGGAGATAAGAAAGTTGTAAAAATTGACTTCGATCCAGCTGTAGTTGATCCAGAAGATATTGAAACTCTTTCAGATATGACTGTTCAAGCAGTCAATGCTGCTCTTGAACAAATCGATGAGGCAACTAAAAAGAAACTCGGTGCTTTTGCAGGAAAATTACCATTCTAATAGCATAAAAAGAGGCTGAATTCAGCCTCTTTTGTCTTATCTAAAAAGTAAAGAATTCCGTTGCCTTCTTTAAAAGTAAATCAGCGTATTCTGGGTCTTCCTGAGCAGTTTCAAGTTCTTCTTGTACCATTTCCAAATTATCCGTAATCATGCCATCTACTCCTAGATGAAGCGATTTGTTAAAGGATTCCGAACTATTGATTGTCCATACATAGAGTTTTTGTTTTGTATTCCAAAGCTTGGTTACAAAATATTCATCTAAGGTAGAATACTCCATGGTATAGCCGGTAGCATTTGTTCTTGGGAAAACGGAATTGTAGGGCAGAATGAAATAGACTGGAATTTCCTTATCATACTGAGTTACTTTTTCAATAACATGATAATCCAAAGATTGCATCTGATGACCATAAACTTTGATTTTCGCCCCATATCGATCTAGAAAATGATCCATCATTTGAGCACTATCATTTTTACTGGTTTTAATCTCAATGAGTAGTTTTTGATTTAGTTGGTTGGCACGATTTAGATAATCATCAAAGCTTGATATCTTAGTTTGATAGCCATTTTCAAAAATATCTATCTGCTTCAACTCTTCCAAAGTTAGATCTTGAGGGGTCACATTTAATCCTGCTAGACTTCTCAGATTCGCATCGTGCATCATGACAAACTGACCATCTTTGGTTTCCTGAACATCCATTTCAACAAGGTCTGGTTTTAATTGAGCTGTTTTTTCTAGGGATTCTACAGTATTTTGCACGCCATTAGCATTGGAAACACCACGGTGGGATATCACGCGCGGAGGATTTGCAACAGGTGCTTCTAAATAGACATAGCCTTCAATAGCAAAGATGACACTCGCACACCCCATAACTCCCCATCTCATGAGATGGTCTTTTTTTCGTCTCGGTATAATATCCAATTCCTCACCTGTTAAAAATGAAGTGAACTTAACCAAGAAGTAAGTCAGGGCCATATAGTGGATATTTTTAATCAAGATATAGTTTGAAATAGCAAGAATCAAGGATTCTCTTTGTGTGAGACCATCCACTAAAAACTGGACAATCAATAGTGGGATTAGAAGCAAGTAAAAGAAAAGATTTGTTTTGACAACAATGAGAAAGAGATGCCAAGCGTAAAACCAGAATTGATTTCTAGTTCTTTCAAGACTATAGAGCACAGCTTCCTTGACTGTCATCTTATCATAAAAGATTTTTGGAAGAACAAATACCAACTTAACAGAAACGTAGAGGAAGAGGATTGACAAGATGATTATACCTAGCCACCACATCCAGTATTTATCTTCCATGTATGTCTGAATAAACTCTGGGATTACGATTTTATTAAAATAATAAATCTTTAAAAACTTCCTGATAAAAGGAAAAAGCATGGCAACATAGAAGAAGATAAATAAGGCTTTTGTAATTGTCAGACCTTTCATAAAGACAAGACTCTCACGAAAGACCTTACGACTGTATTCTATCAGTGTTCTTTTCTCATGATAAAGAAGATGACGCGCCCCTATAAAGAGAAGACTGAGTTGAAAATAAGCAACTAAAAGGTTAAGAATGATTAAGATTAAGAAGCCAATACTGACTATAGGAGCATTTTTGATAATGGCAAAAATGTTATTGTAAGAAATAAACAAATAGCCCGTCTGACTTAGCAAAAAACCCGCTATCAATGAATTCAAAGGTAACCAAATATAGTCGACCAACATAAAGATTAGAAAAAATAGAAAGAGGATTTTATCCAGATTTAAGTAAATCTTTTTAAAACCCAATTTTTTAGGCTTTTCAGGTTTCATAAAACCTCCTAATCAAAAAGCTGTGATAAATCTAAACCACCAAAAGGATTAGAGTTAAGACTACTCTTGACGTCCAGTAAGATTTTACTTTCGTCAGACTCTAGGAATACTTCATAAACACGCGCAGTCATACGAGCATCCTCTAAACTGTTATGAGATTGTCCCTTAAATCCTAGAAAACTTGCAACAGTTTGTAACTTGAGATTTGCAATCCCGTGAAGATCCGAACTACGTCGCTTAAAAGCTTCATCATAGAGATCCACTTGATATTGGCTACTATAATCCAAACCATGTTCCAATAGAATCGGTAAATCACTCTTAGCTGCATTATAGCCAACGATAGGTAATTGACCAATAAAGGCTTGAAAATCTTTGAGAACATCTTCCACCTTCGGAGCATCCTTCAAGGTTTCAGATGTGATACCCGTTAAACCGTTTATAAAACTTTTCAATGGTACATCGGTATGAACATATGAGTCAAATGCTCCTACTTCTTCACCATCTTTAAAACGGACCGCAGATACCTGAATCAAGTGAGTTTTATCTTGGTGTTTATTAAATTCCAAATCAAATGAAATGTAATCTCTTAATTTTTCCATCTTATCCATTCCTTACTGTATTTGTAAAAAGAAACTACTTGGTTATACCTAGAAACCAAGCAGTTTTTTCTTATCCTCCAAATAAGCGAGCAAAGAAGCCTTTCTTCGTTGCTTGTACTTCTTGCTTAGCCTGATCCAACTCCAACTGAAGGTTTTCTTGGTCCTTCATGGCTTGTAGGGTTAACTGTTGTTGTTGATCCAATTGCTTATCTTTTTCTGCGATTTGACGGTCTTTGACACGCATCTGTTCATCTTTTTCAGCTAACTGTTTGTCTTTAGCCTTTAACTGCTCATAAAGACGGATGATTTCAGCGTTCTTTTCATCAACAAGAATCTCCATCAACTCCCGTTGCTTCACATCATCACTAACAGGTTCATCTTCAAAAATAGTTTTTTTGTAGATTTCTTCAAGCTTAATCAAGCCACTGCGAGTTACCACAGTAACTCCTTTATCATTTTTAGTCGTATCTTCTTCAGGTAATTCCTTGACACGGTTATTGATTGCTTGGCGGGACAAGCCCAAGACCTCAGCAATCTCACTAACAGTCATCTCAATACTCATAATATCCTCTGAAAGTTTTCTAGCTTTTCTTTATTTAAATATTATCATAAGCAAGCAAAACTGTCAAATATCACCGTGTTTTCAACCCTTTTTCAAAACAATCTCTCTTCTAAACTAAATTGTCTTTCAGCTTTTTTAAACTAAACATCAGTTTGCAATTTTACCACCTGCTCTAATCAATTGAAAACCTTTCTTGGTTTATAAAGAGTATCCCGTTTCTCTAAAATGGCTAATAACTTATCACCTTCAAAACCAGCCAATTCCTTCTCGGTTTGTTCCAATTCAATAAAGCGACCAAAACGCACTTCTTCTGCCTGCTCTGGAGTCAAATACACCTTGACCAAGTCACCTGTCCCAATCTCCAAGGGATAAAGAAAGTCTAATTCACCAGCTTGTACCTTTTCCTCAATTTCACTCAAGGTCAAAGCATCATCTAACTGTAACCCAGCTGCACTTGTTCGTGTTAAATAAGACATATGAGCAGCATAGCCAAGTTTTTCTCCTAAGTCAACCGACAAGGTACGAATATAGGTTCCCTTACTGCATTTTACACGAAAAGTAAATAGTGCCAGATTATTTTCATAGGAAATAGGGCTGGTTCTTTCAAAACTATAAATCGTCACCTGACGTTCTGGACGCTCCACTTCCTGACCAGCACGCGCATACTCATAGAGCTTGCGACCATTGACCTTGACAGCAGAGTACATAGGTGGAATCTGAGTGATAGGACCTGTCAGACTGGCGATTGCTTCATCGACAAGATTCTCATTCAAAGGTGACAAAACTGGTGTCTCTGAAACTACCTCACCACTAGCATCCTCGGTAGTCGTAGAATAGCCCAGAGTAATTTCACCCTTGTAAATCTTGCCTTCGTCCTGCATAAACTCGACCATGCGAGTCGCCTTACCAACGGCAATCGGCAAAACGCCCACCACATCAGGATCTAGCGTCCCACCATGACCAATCTTCTTGGTTCCCAAAATCTTACGTAGCTTAAAAACTGCATCATGCGAGGTCATCCCCGCCTCTTTTTTTAAGTTGATAATACCGTTCATGTGTTGCTTTCTACTCCCCCTTCAATGCTTCAAACTTAGCCTTCATGGTTGGATTTTTGCGGGTTAATTTTTTAACGGAAACATCTTCCAGCTTGTTGTTTGCAAGGCGGAGTTGGTTTTCGGATGTGGTTAGGAATTTCTTCACCTCTTCCATTCGCTTAATAGCCTTGTCGATTTCGTCAATAGCCTTGCCGAAGTTGACAGAAGCTGAGTTATAATTCTTTGCAAAAGCTACCTTGAAAGCATCCAAGTCTTCCTCGAAATGCGTAATGTCAATATTTTGCTCGCGAACCAAAGCCAATTCCTGCTTGTATTTGAGAGAATTCAGTGCAGCATTGCGCAAGAGACCAATCAACTGAATAAAGAATTGAGGACGAATGACATACATCTTCTCATACTCGTGGCTGACATCGACAATCCCAGTATTGAAGTAATCATCGTCAGCCTCAAGCATAGTTACCAAAACAGCATACTCACAGTTCTTCTCATGACGATCCTTGTCCAATTCCTTGTAAAAATCCGAATTCTTATGCTTCTTCTCAGTACCATCAGCTTCATTTTTCATCTCAAACATGATGGAAATGAATTCTAGTCCATTTTCATCAAAATCACGGAAAATAAAATCACCCTTAGAACCACGTGCTGAAACCTTATTGTCCTTCTCAAAGTATGCATTTGGAAAGGCAAAGCTTCGAACCTTGTTAAACTCACTTTCTGCATAGTGTTCCAAACTTTCACCGATTGCCTTGGTTGATTGTTGCGCTTTGAAATTCTTGTAAAATTCAACCTGCTCACTAGCTGCCTTGAGCTGGGCTTCGTAGTTTTGTTTAACAGAAGCTAGAGACAACTCATTTTCTTTTTCTTGTAAGAGGAGCTGATTTTTGACCTGATCACGTTCTTTCTCTAGATCAGACAGTGTTTTTTGCAGTTGGTTCTCATGTTCCAAGCGCAAGGTAGCCAGCTGATTCTCCAGTGCTTGAACTTCTTTTTCTTTCTCTAGCAGACTTTGACTAGCACTTTGCTCTACTTCCTTTTTGGCCAATTCTTTTTCGGTATCAAAGTTGTTAATTTGACTTTGAAGCTGGGCAATTTCTTGGTCTTTTTGCGCTAGTTTTGTCTGCTGTTCATTCATGGCTTTTTGCTCAGCCAAGGCCAGCTCTTGTTTCATGCGTTCATGCAATTCCTTATCAAACTCTACAGTTCGAACTTGAGAAATCAGCTCTGCATATTGGCTTTCATTGACTGTAAATACTTCGCCACAATTGGGACATTTAATCTCGTTCATGTTATTCCTCTATATTTATCTATTCTACATTCATTATAGCATGGAAAAACAAAAAGAAAAAGCTGGAATGAATCCAACTTTTAATCTACGTATGTATCTTCGTTTTTATTTAAGAAGGCGTAAGGCAATCCCATCAGTAGACCACCACCAATAAAGTTACCAATAAAGGTTACACCCCAGTGACGAAGAATATTTCCAATACCGAAGTTTGCGATTGAATCAGCAGCAACACTGAATTTCACGATAGCAAATGATGCAAAGTTTGCGGCAATGTGTTCATTTGTTAAGAATACAAACATGTAAATCGCAGATAGAACTAACCAAAGTTTAGCTCCCCCATCTTTGACTAAAACAAATGAAAGAATTGCGATATTTACAAAGACATTAGCCAAGATAGCTTCAAGCAAGACTAGTTCATTTGAACGGCCCAACTTCATTTCCACAACTCCAGAAATAAAGCTATCATGTGTTAGGTTTGCATAAGCTGCTGAATGGGCGAAGCCCCAACCTGCTATAAGCGCACCGATCAAATTAAAGAGTGTACAATAAAGAGTGTACAATATAGAAGGATTTCAGCTGTTTTTCTCCAGCTAATCTTTTTCAAAAAGCTACCAGCTGTTAAGAACATCATGTTAGATGTTACTAACTCAGCATTCAAGAAGACAATGTAAGCCAATCCCCAAGCGAAAACAAATGGGAAGAGGAAACGTCCACTACCAGGAGCAATCTTATTAATCAAGTCAGCTCCAACTGCACCAGCTGCTGTACTAAATGTTAAGAATGCACCAGCAAACATTGAACGGATAGCATACTTGAATTTACTTTGACTGTAAAGACTTTCCTTTTTCTTACAAGCAAACTCAATTTTTGAGATAAATTCTGAAGAAACCATATAAACTCCTAAAACTTTTATTTGTGAATATTATAACATAAAATCGAAATTATGGGAAGGCTTTCTTAAGACATAACTTTAAATTCTTACTAATTTTAGCAATCCTTTCCATCCTTATTCTATACATTTATTTTATTAATTTATAATTATTATTTTAGTTAGGTTTATATTTTCTATACTAAATTATTTAATATATTTTACCAATTGGAGTAATAATAAATTTCTGAAATAAAGATTAGATTAAAGTTATCAGCCAGTAATGACTGCATTTAATTCTAAATAAAAAGAGAATCGCGATGATTCTCTCTTCTTCTATTACACCAATATAAAATACTCAGGTCTAATCAACGTAAGTTTCTTCGTTTTTATTTAAAAAAGCGTATGGTAATCCTATCAAGAATCCTCCACCAATCAAGTTGGCGATAAAGGTAACTCCCCAATGGCGTAGGATATTTGGAATATCAAAGTTAGCAATTTGGTCAGAAACAATGCTGAATTTAATAATGCTAAAGGATGAAAAGTTAGCTGCAATGTGCTCGTTTGACAAGAAAACAAACATAGAGATAGCTGATAAGATAATCCACAACTTAGCACTGCTATCCTTAACCAAAATAGAAGATAGAATGGCAATATTTACAAACATATTTGCCAAAATCCCCTCCAACAATACCAAATCACTAGGTCTTGCTAACTTCTTAGCAACAATCTTTGCTAGATAACTATCGTGAGTCAAATGTGAAAATGCTGATGAATTAGCAAAGCACCAACCTGCCAAGATAGCTCCAACTAAGTTGAAAAAGGCACAATAGAGTAAGATAATAAAAACTTTCTTCCAATCAATCTTCTTCAAGAATGTTCCAGCTGTCAGGTACATCATGTTTGATGTGACCAATTCAGCATTTAAAAATACAATGTAAACCAGTCCCCAAGCAAACACAAAGGGAAAAAGAAAATAGCCAGCACTAGGAATGATGCTATTGAGTAGATCAGCACCGATAGCCCCAGCGGCTGTACTAAAGGTTAAGAAAGCACCTGCAAACATCGAGCGAATGGCATATTTGAACTTACTTTTGTCAAATAGACTTTCTTTCTTATGACAATAATAATCAATCTTTGAAATAAATTCTGAAGAACTCATATAAACTCCTAAAAATTTTTCTGTTACTATTATAACATAAAAAAACCTTAAGGAAATAAAGATTTTTTCTTTTTTTTAATTAATTTCAGACCTTATTTTTCCATCATCTTTTTTAGAAATCCTTACCCAAGCTACAGCGAATAATCATTACCATCTAGTTATTAGTTGCCAAAGTTCATAATTTCTTCCCTACTCATTCCAACAAGCTCTGAAACCCACAAGCCCACAATATCTGACAAAACAGAATCGCAGAGATATTCATTCTCACCATGACCATATTTACAAGTGAAAAGAGGGGTTCTTATGGCTGATTGATAAAATTTTAAGGCTAACTCTTGCAGTTTCTCAGGGTGAAATTCGAGTCCCAACTTTTGTGCAAGTCCAGTTCTCACTTTATCCCAATCTTCGCCTTTTGACTGGTAGTTTTCTCTTGCTTTTTTGAGAAATCCTTGACAGAATTTTACCAAAAAATCCTTGTTTTGATAGAGCAAACGACAGGAAAAGTCTGAGATAGAACCAGCATGAAGTAAGAAGGTAAGCAGGTCATCAAGGCTTTCTGCCACTCTCCCAACTTGGCCTTCACTCCCTATAAAGCCGATACTCTCATCCTCAAGAATTACATATTCTCCCCCACTACCGTCTTTAGCAAAGGCTATGGGCGAAAGAGAATAAAATTCATTGTTCTGAGAAAATTCAACCTCTTTCAACTGGTCATAAAAGAGAATATCGCATTCTTGCATCAATAAAATTCTTAGTTGTTTATTTTCTCTTATTACTTGTAGTTGATTCATATTAGCTACTCTCCTAGCTTTGACAACTGTCACAAGTGACAACAATCCAATTTTAGCAATCGACTCTTAATAATAATAGATTTTAATATGGCACTTCTTGGCCACATTGGCAAGATTTTTCAATAACTCCTCGTTTCTTTTGCTTTTTCCAAAATGAAAAGTAAAAGATTTTCCATCTTTCCTTGTAAAGTACAGATGATACCTGTCCCCATTCATTCTTCTCCCTCGAACGTAATCAATATCAATCTGTCTAATTTCAGCTAGAGGAACAATCCTTTTTCTAAAAAGAATAATCGTGTGAATGTATAATCTTCCCTTTGCAATATGAAAAGGATCCAACATACTCCCACCACTTTTTAAAGATGTCTTAACTCTTTGGAAAAAAAGATAGAAATAAAATAGTGCTAAAAAAATTAACAAAAATCTAATGACCTGATTTTTCCAAAGGACTTCAAAAACTGAAATACGATAACCATACATATTAAAATAATCCCTTTTTTCCTTATTATATCACTTTTATTGAACAACTAGTTTTATGGACAAAGAAAAAGACTGAACAACGTTCAGCCCTTTTCAATAATATTTGATGTGATATCTTTATCTAGTCAAATCAAGACGTTTACCGATTTTTCCGATAAGAATAGCACCAACAATCAAGGAAGCGAATTCTCCGATAGCAGTTGTAAACCAAGTTAAGAAGAAAGGTGCTTCTGCTACGATGTTCAATTCAGCAGCAATGGTGATCATTGAAATCGAAAAAAGAATTGAAAAGAAGAAATGATCTTTACGAATCAATCCATTAAAAAGATAGTCTTTACTATATTTGCTAAACAACCATACGCCTAAACTTAGGAAGACAAGCGTAGAGCCCCCACCAACTGCGACGTCGATGATTCCAAAACTGAAGAAATTTGCAATCATACATCCAAGAGTAACACCGATAATGTACTTAGGATTGTAAAAGGCAAGGAAATTCATCATTTCAGAAATACGGAACTGATAAGCACCGTAACTGATAGCATTAAGGGGTGGTGTGATTGTCAAAACCACATAAATGGCTGCGACAATGGCAATATCTGCCAA
This sequence comes from Streptococcus sp. 27098_8_69, assembly GCF_041432445.1. NCBI lineage: Bacteria > Bacillati > Bacillota > Bacilli > Lactobacillales > Streptococcaceae > Streptococcus > Streptococcus sp. 27098_8_69. The sequence goes on from NZ_JAPVZO010000001.1 coordinate 173,161, forward strand.
ATCACGGACAGTTAGTTTTTTCATGTTTTCTCCTTTAGCGATTAACCCGCGTATAATATGCTTGGTGAAAGAAGCTAAGCACCAAGGGTTGAGCAAGTCAACCTTTCAAGTATAGCACATTTATGTCCTTTATGCTATACTGTTTTTATGAAAAGATACATAAAAAAATTTTTCGACAATGAAATCCTCTCCTACTTATTTTTTGGAGTTGCAACTACACTTGTTTCTATCATTGTTCGTATCACTATTTTTTACTTTTTCCAACAAGAATTATGGGCGACTGCTCTGGGAAATATAGCTGGAATTTTGTTTGCTTTTTTCACCAATGATACCATTGTTTTTAAACAAAAACGAAAAAATTGGTTCAAGCGTCTGATAAAATTTACGACCGCAAGATTCATTACCTTCCTCTTAGACCTGCTTCTAACCTTTATTTTTGTGACGAGTTTCCCCCATATTATCGGTCAGTTTGTAGGTGATAATCTCAATACTATCAATACAATTGAGACTATTTTTGCACAAGTTACTATCATAGTCCTCAATTACATCTTCAGTAAAGTTTTTGTTTTTAAAAAACACTAAGCATATTTCTTGCATTCAACAGATGATTAAGTTATAATTTGGATTGTAAAAATTTCGAAAGGAAAAAGAAAATGTTAAAAGATCTTAAAGAATTTTTACTCCGCGGTAACGTTGTAGACCTTGCTGTCGGTGTGATCATCGCTTCTGCTTTTGGTGCTATCGTTACTTCATTTGTTAATGATATCATCACTCCACTCCTATTGAACCCAGCCTTGGAAGCTGCGAAAGTACAAAACATCGCTGAGCTTGCATGGAATGGTGTTACATATGGTAAATTCTTGAGTGCTGTTATCAACTTCCTTGTAGTTGGTACTGTTCTATTCTTTGTGATTAAAGCTATGGAAAAAGCTCAAAGCCTTACTAAAAAAGAAGAGGTTGTTGAAGAAGCACCTGCTGGTCCAACTGAGTTGGAAGTTCTTCAAGAAATCAAAGCTCTTCTTGAGAAAAAATAATCATATAGAGGATTCGGTTCGATACTGAATCCTTTTTTATTCTCCTTTTGCTGAGCTTAGAAAAAACTTGAGTTCAGCTCTCTTTTTTGATATAATAATTAAAGTTTCCACCCTTAGTGTAATGGATATCACGTAAGATTCCGGTTCTTGAGATGGGGGTTCGATTCCCTCAGGGTGGATATTTTATAAAGAACTTGCTAAAATCTGTAGATAAAGCTGTAAGTATTCAGGTTCCATAATATTTCTAGTGGATAAATTCCCTATAGATATTATGGAGTCTATTTTATTATTGAAAAGGTTTACGTTTATCTAGGCTTCAGTCTAGTTTTTTTATAATCGGAAATGCCTCTGTAAGGACGTCTATCCCAAAATTAATTCCCTGTACTTGATAGTGATAGATGGGGGCAGGATAAAACTTTTGGACTCTGTTTTTAAGGTGAGTGTCTTTCATTTCAAGTAAAATCCCATCTGATAAATAGGGAAATTCTGATCCGCTAAGTAAATCTTCTTCTAGTAAATTCAGGTCCCATCCCTCATCAATAGATCTGCAGAAAAGAATCTTACCAAAATCAATACAGTATTTTAACTTTTGATCCTTTAAGCCCTCAAGAAAAATTTGTAGGTGATTTTCTTGAGAAAGTTGACACCGTAATTCATACCAATCATACTCTATTTCCTCACCAATATGAACCCACTTCATTTTTAACCAACCTCTTCTATCCTTATATCACTCTCTTGATTTTTATAGAGAACTAAGTCAAAAACTAGATTCTTTGCACAAATACGAAAATGAACCAAATCTTCTTCAGCCAAAACTCCACCCGCCCTATGAATCACTTCTGTAATCAGGCTACTGGTCTCTAGCTTACAAATCGGGGATTCAAGCTCTGGCGAACTAGGAATCTGATGAAGAGCATCAAATAAGTTACTATCTGTAATTTGGTTAAAATGACAGAAGGGAAATTTCAATCGAATCAGATGTTTCTTTCCCTTCAAAGTCATCGTAGAAATCTCATAATGACTATTTTCACTAAAAGCTGCACTAGCTTCATATTCATCTTCTGGAATAATATAGTAAAATGAACCTAAAACAGTACGTAGTGTGGTATAATCTTCTTATGGCATATTCATTAGATTTTCGTAAAAAAGTTCTCTCCTATTGTGAGCGAACAGGTAGTATAACAGAAGCATCACACATTTTCCAAATCTCACGTAATACCATTTATTGCTGGTTAAAGCTAAAAGAAAAAACAGGAGAGCTAAACCATCAAGTAAAAGGAACAAAACCAAGAAAAGTTGATAGAGATAGACTCAAAAACTATCTTACTGACAATCCAGATGCTTATTTGACTGAGATAGCTGCTGAATTCAGATGTCACCCAACTACCATTCACTATGCTCTTAAAACTATGGGGTACACTCGAAAAAAAAGAACCACACCTACTTTGAACAAGACCCAGAAAAAGTAGCCTTATTTCTTAAAAATTTTAATAGTTTAAAACATCTAGCACCTGTTTATATTGATGAAACAGGATTCGATACTTATTTTTATCGAGAATATGGTCGCTCTTTAAAAGGTCAGTTAATAAAAGGTAAAATATCTGGAAGAAGATATCAGAGGATCTCACTGGTTGCAGGGCTAATAAATGGTGAGTTAATCGCTCCAATGACTTACGAAGAGACTATGACGAGCGACTTTTTTGAAGCTTGGTTTCAGAAGTTTCTCTTACCAACATTAAACACACCATCAGTTATTATTATGGATAATGCAAGATTCCATAGAATGTGTAAGCTAGAGCTCTTATGTGAAGAATTTGGGCATAAACTTTTACCACTTCCTCCCTACTCACCTGAGTACAATCCTATTGAGAAAACATGGGCCCATATCAAAAAGCATCTCAAAAAGGTATTGCCAAGTTGTAGTACTTTTTTCGAGGCTCTTTTGTCTTGTTCTTGTTTCAATTGACTATAGATTTCCACTCTAGCATTAAATCTCTCCCACCACTATTTTCTCATCTCACACGCTTTCTCTATAAAAATCTAAAGTAGTTTGAAAAACGCAGTATTGATTTACTGTTAAATCCATCCTTTTTCCTTAAATTCAGCAATACGAGCTAAATCCTCATCTGAAGGTTTATTGGAAACAATTTCTTTTGTAATAACCGAATACTCTTTGTTCCATTTTTTAAGAATTGCAATAATAGAATCTGAAATCCTGATATCTCTTTTCGAAATTGACTCTAAATTCCACTCTTGAATTTCAGAAAGTCCCATAACTTTTGTGATTTCGATCTTAGAAGCTGCATATTCTTTTTTCTTTTTAGCAAAGTAACCATTTCCTGCTATAATATTTAACTTCTTTTCAAATGGTAATTTATTGCCTATATGCTCGATTTTCTCTCGGATTTTATGATCTGATTCATCGATAAAATAGTTAGTTTGCCATTTTTGAGGGAAGATATGCTCGATTTCCCATTTACTTGGTAATAATGAATCCTGATGTTTATAAGCAAGTGTTTTAAGCAACATTCTCACCACATTACGGTGAGGATTTTGGATTCCTGCTTCAAGTTGAGCTTGGTCTAGTTCTTTGAAATCAAATTTAGGAATATCTGATATAACAATTGCTGAATTTAATTTCAAAATATCACCTTTAACAGCATTGATAGTTGGAATAAGAATGTATTTTGTCATTAGTTCAGCGAGTAATTTGTTTAAGAATCTTGCAAATTTATCCTCAAAGTTTTTATCCTTACGATAACAAATATAATATATAATCACCGGATATTTCCAGAACTCATTAGGATATGAAGTAAGTGTATCTAATGTTTGTTTTATCTTTATATTTGATGACCAACTCTCATCTTCCAGCACTTCACCTTTATTAATTACTTTCCATAATTCGATCATTACGAATAAATTATCTAATAATTCAGATTGATAAAGGCGTTCAAATTTGTTACTCGAATAGTATTTTCTGACACCTGGTGTAGTACTTTTAGTATCTTTTTCCAAAGCCCTAAGATAGAACATATAGTAATAAAATAATTGTTGGATACTTTCATTAGCTGCTGTAGCTTGTTCATCAAGCTCTTTCCAGCGTTCAATAAATGTTTCCTTATCTTTTCCCTCAAGATGGTTATAAATTTTAGCTTTAAATATATCAGCATCAGATAGCGGTAAACCTCTGTCATTTAAAGTAGAGAAAATAGTCAATGCTGTATCTTGGGTATCAGCAGTTATTGGTAAAAGAATAGCTTGATTTAATAGGGAATAAATGAACTGATAAATCATCAAGGGGTTATCACTTGAATGTTTATCAAGTAACTCCTGAAAATGAATATAATTTCTAGAATAATTATCTTTAGAATCTTTATTCGCTCTTCCAGTTTCGAGAATTTTACGAAGAATTTCATTACCTTCATTATTAACAACACGTGATGTTAGAAGAGTAGTCTTATAATCAACTGTTCCAGTCAGTTTATTAGTGCGCCAGATTGAGGGTTCAATCTTACCAATAAAATTGTTCGCTTCTGGAGTTCGTTCTGATAATGGAGAATTAAATAGCTTTGTGTAAATCGCTCTTAACAATAAAAACAGAGAGGTAATACGTTGCTGACCATCAATAATTTCCTGTTCACCATTATCATTTTCATACGAAACGATACTTCCAAGAAAATACGAACCTTCGCGTTCAGTACCCCCATTACTGACGGTAAATTCCCATAAATCTTCAAACAGTGTTTCAACCTGCTCATCTGTCCAAGCATAAGGACGCTGATATTCTGGAATAACAAATGGTTTTGTTCTTCCACTACCAAGTAGTGCCTCAACACTCTGCTTATTAACTTCTATTGTAGTTGGCATCTTAAACCTCCATATTATATTTGCTAAAATACTACATTTTTTTATTGATTATTTTGAACACTATATCAAATCGCTTTAACTGGCAATCCTACAAACTTAAAACGAACTTTGGTTGACTATTGTAGCTCCTCCATCGCTTCTTTAATATATCCTTCTACATCTTCAATCTCTACAAACATTGGGTCTAGGTGACATAAGAAGTGCCATTCTTCGTTGCCTTTTTTTCTATAGACAATCGCTTCACCGTCTTCACTTCCGAAAAAGCTTCTGTCGACTTCGTACCCTTTGCTTTCTAAGAAAGCTTTTGCCTTGCGGAAGTTTGCTTCTCTGGCTTCGACATAGACTTTCACTTCATCGTTGTTAATGACATAGGCATCGACTTTTGTAAACCCTTCGACCACTCTATCGTTTGGTTCGGATAGATTCGAAATTTCTTTCCAAATAATGTCCACATTTTCCTCAGAATTAAACGAAAACCTAGATAAAGGGACAATATTTCCATTGAACACAATTTCCATATAATCGGGCAAGTGTTTAGGGTTAAAATACTCCACTTCAAACTCATCTTCTGTTTCTAAAGTATATCCAGGGATTTGAGCTACAAAGGCTTTACCCTCCTCTAAAGAATCAAACACGACTAAATCTTTTTGATAATCACCTTGATACAATTTCAATATAACTATCGATAACCCTCCTCCACATTATTACGTTAATGTCAATAGTCATACCTCTTAAACGATTGTCAAATAAGGTTGCTTAACTTCATAATTTTTTCTCTTTGTTATGTTTAAATTTTATGCAATGTTCTGCTGCCTTTATGACTGCTTCCTCGAAGCAAACTAGACGCAATCGGCTCCCATTCATAACCACAGATTCTGCATCTAGCTTTTACTGGCGAATGTCTCCCTGTGTAATTACCGATAATTTCTACATTAGGATTAACAATAGCAATTTTTTGTTCAAATGCTTCCTGGCTATTAACAAAACTTACATGCGCCAATTTGGTTCCACACTTTCTGCAACTATCTCCGGAAAGTAACTTTGCCGGAACAGCATCCCATTCAAATCCACATTTTTTACAACGTACCAATAACCTTCTATTTGCATTCTGATAAGTGCCTAGAATTGCAATTGACGGATTCACACCAGACATCCTTCTCACAAAAATATCATGCGTCATTGATTTTGCATTAGAGTATGCATTTTTTTCAATCTGCTCCCACTCTTCGTCATCAATCTTTTCATTCAATCCGACTTCACTAAATAATTTTTGTATAAAACTTCTGATAATTGAGTGATTTGCAATATTTAAATCTTCTGCAAATGTGTACACATTATTCTCAAAAGGTGCTGTCCGTCCCTTAGGGAATTTATCATAAATTGTGATAAGCCTGATACCTTTTTCAGAGCACAAAACCCGTTTTTGCTTATCTCTTCGTATTGATTTCTTATGGAGCCACCAGTTACCAGGTTCAATTGCGAATTTCAGCGAAGAGATGAGGATATCAATTTCCATTCCTATCGTCTTTTTATCTCTAGAAAGAACCTGATCTGATCCAAGTACACTTTGGAAACATAGTAGAATAGCTTGTTCCATAAAGCTGGTCCCGCTTTTTGCACACCTTGGGCACCCATGCCCAGCAAGAATCGAATACGGTTTTGTTTCCCAATCATTTCCACATCGTGAACAGTGTAGTTTTATATTTGTATGTCCATTAATATATTCACCATGTACCTCTATAGAATCGTCAACTACTTTTAAGTCTTCTATGAACCGCTCTGTTGTTTTTAATCCCGTTTTACCACTATTATTTATTGCGCCTTTCTTTGCAGAACATGATGGGCACCCTTTTCCTTGGAGCAAACTATATGCTAACGGATTCCATATCTTTCCACAAGTCTTGCATTTGACTTGGACTTGCTCGACTGCCTTGGTATACGTTCCAAGGATCTCAATATTAGAATTTATTTCTTTCATTTCGAGAATAAATTTCTCTGGTGAACGAGTCATTAAAATCACCTACTTTATTAAATCAGTCTTTGTCAAAATCAAATCATCACAGAAAATCTGTCCTAATGAGAAGAGCACACGCCTCAACATGTGGTGTTAGCAATCTTCTATTTTATAGAATGAAAGGGATAGAGTTGTTGTTTAAAATTAAACTTTAGAATGAAACTATTTTATAGTTACCATTTTTCCAACTTTATAGTTGATAATTGTCACTTGATAAATTTACTTGCTAGTTTGTATACTTGTTGAATCTCTTTACTATTAATATCCCAACCATCAAGTTCTTCTTTAATCAACTCCGGGAATTTCTTACTAATATCCCTTAAAGCATTTCCAACTGATTTTCTCACATATTCGCTTGCATCTTTTTTTAAGTTGGCAATCCTTTCAATAGCTTCATTCGGATTTTCCTTGAAATATGGTCTATTTGTCCATATTCTTAGTCCCTCCGTAACAGCTCTCCTTGTATTAGGATTATTGTTTTTTAACCATTCATCAATTATTGGAAGTGCTTTTTCATATCCTTTTTTCTTGCAGAATTCATCAAATGCTTTTGCTAATACTTCTTGAACTCTCCAATTGTCATCCTTTGAAACCTCATCCCTCATGAAGATCAAAATTTCTTCATATGATGACAAATATCCAAAGAGAAATACACTGTACATTCTAACTTGATATACATTGGATTTAAAAGCTAAAAATGCTAATTCTTTGGTATACGCATTATCGTTCGAGAGATAGTCAGCAAGAGCTCTTTGCTCTTCTTCTTTAAATCCATTTTCTATTAAAGAGAATTCTTTTTCTAAATTTAAAATATATTCTTTCATGTAACTTGAACCCGAAACAACATCCCAATTTTCAAGATATTTCTCGATAGGTATTAATAAAGAATTGAATTCATTATAATATGAGCAAATAATCTTGACATTTTTTCAAATTGATATTTAAACCCTTTTATTATTCAACCGATTCTCAATCAAATACCAACTAGGAATGATTTGCTTCATATCATCATACCATTCTAAAATTTCCTTAGCTTGATTTTGCATTACTGCTATTTCTTCGATTCCGTAAGGAACAGCCCATGGCAGAGCACCAACTATGTTATTTATAATATAGATAGCAAGAAGTTTCCAAAATAAATCTGGAACCTTACCATCAAAATATCCATCTATCATACCAGAGGCAAAAGAAGGTGAAACTTGAGCAGACCATACAATACGATTGAATTCCTCCCAAGGATCTCCAAGATCAAATCGATCAAAGTCAATGACATAAATTTTACGATCTTCACCAATCATGAAATTCCCGATATGATAATCTCCATGTTGGAAAACCTGTGGTCTATCTTTTAACAATTCTCGATTTGCATTTAAAAAATCAATAAAGATCTGACCATTTTCATATTGGACGGGACATTCTTTGTATTTGGAGATTTTATCATCAATTTTTCGATTAAAAAAACTTTCCCAATCTTCACGAACTTCTGTAACAGGAAGTGAATGAATTTTTCGAAGTATACTTCCTGCTTCTACTCCGTAAGTGTATTGTTGTTCTTTTGAAACAGTTAAAATGGTTTCTCTTGCATCTTTCCCGTCTATCCATTCGTGTAAAGAATGTACTCCATCATCGCAGAGTTCAACGCTAATTGGTTTACACATCGGAACTCCAAGAGAAGCTACTTTCTCCATCATATCAAATTCAAATTTTTTAGAATCTAACTTCTCCTTATCAGAAACACGCAAGAAATATTTTTGCTGATTTTGATCTGTCACACAATACTTTTTATCATCTGACCAACCTTTATTTATGGCTATCTTACTACTAAAATTCATCAAGCACTCTCCGATTCATTTCACAACACTTTTTGCAGTTTTCACTAGTAACCTATCCAGTTCGTCTACACTTTAGTTACCTAGATCAAGATTTAGATAATGGAAACTAGTCAATTTTCTCAATAATGTTTCCAAGTTTATCCAATACAAGACATGAATGATCATTTAGTGGAATTATGGGAACATCAACAAGTTCTTCAGCTTTATCCTTATTAGCTTTATCATTCCAGGAATCATAATGAACACTAATTAAAAACTGACTAAAAAGTCCCAACCCATTTTTAATCTTTAACTGATGATCTGAATTATCATTAGGTGAGACATAGACTTTTTCTCCTAATAATAGGGCTCCTGCAGAAAAACCTATAACTTTCGCCCCTTTATTCAGCATACGATCGATATAATTTTTGAACTGCTGATTGACGTAAGTAGCTAAATACTTTTCCGTATTTCCACCACCGATAATGATGACATCAACATCTAGATAGCTATCAAAAATAATCTGCTCAGTGTCCAAGAGTAAGTAATCAGTGTTTAGATTAGGAAATTGACTTTGGAAAACTTCCGTGTACTTTTTCATATACGGTTCCCAATTTTCTCGATAAACTGTAAAAATGACAATTCTTTCAATCTTCCTTGATGACACAATTTTATTAACAATCGTATAGTTCTTTATCGGCGGATTTCCACCCATCAAAAAAATTTGTTCGTCCAATCTTTCACACTTTCTAAAGGTACATAAAGTTTAAACAAGTTTATTCACGTTTCAAAATTATAATTTTTTCTTAAAATGAATAATTCTATTTGCCTCCTGAAATCCAATATTGAGATGAAATCTTATAGAATCCGTATTCGTTAAAGTACAGTCACTTGCAAATTCCTTACATCCTTTATTTTTCGCCCATTCCTCACATTTTGTACAGAGATTTTTAGCAATATCCTTTAAACGATATTCCTCGTCGACAATAATCCCTTCTAAGAATCCAACAGGACTATATTTACAACCTTCAACATAATCAAATCTGAGTGAACATAGTGCTAGACCTACAATTGTGTCACCTTCAACTTCAGTAAAGATTGCAGTATTTTTGCCATTCGTATATTTTTTCACTTCATCAATAGCTTCTTTATCGGTCAATTGGGGCCATAATTGTTTCATTAGTTTAGCCATTTTTATAGAATCTTTTGTTATTCCATCCATATTGATGTTCCTCCGCAAATTACAAGCAAATGTTTCGAATCATGCTGTTACTTTGTTACTCATTTATTGATACCAATACCATCCCCTTCTTCTTTTCGCTGTCTCAGATTGGAAGAGCAGAGCCACGCACTCAGCGGCTCGGACTTACCGTATCATTTCGTCGGTTTCCCTCCTCATTCTACGAGTCCTATCGCATAGAAGATCATTTACTTCTACTTCGCTGATGCCTCAACTCGTACAAGCAGTGATACCGCCTCAACATGAAACGAGTGAACACTAATTATGCCAGGTAGTCTTGTCTGTTCTATAAACTTTTTAACGATAGCATAAGGTTATTGTTAAATGGTATTACCTAGATAAACTGAGATTTTATTATTTCTTTTTCTTTGGTTTTGGTGTAGGTAACTCATCATACATTGAATTAAATAAGCCGGTTAAATATTCTTTGTTGTCAACATCATCTACCAATAGCATTTCCTTTGCACCTTCATACGGCAATTCGTATTCTACATTCGGCATATACGCTATTGCAGATTTGACAGGCTTCACTAAAAATCTATCATCATAAATTCCACCTATGATTTTCCCACGATAATAAATTATATACTCACCCATCATTGCTCTATATGATATTTCTTCCAACTCGGACAATTGTTCTAAAATGAAATCTAAATATTCTTTACTTGAAGCCATTTTTGCTATCTCCCTTAATTACTAAAATTTCAATAGTCCATTTTCATCAAATTGAAAATTGGGTCCCCAAGAAACTTCCCAATAATATCCATCTAAATCCGAAAAATATGCGTGATATCCACCCCAGAAAAGTCCCTGTGGCTCTTTTACAATTTTTCCACCTGCTTTTTATTACTAATTCTAGTACTCGCAAATATAGTAGAAATTAAATAACCAATAAAAATGATAATAAAAATAACATAGCAGCCAGTCTTACAACTTACTACTTTTCATATGATAATTTACAAATGTTTTTCCAGCCACTCGATCTTTTTAAAATCCTTATTGTTATTTTGTTCATTTCGATAGGAGTCTTGAGAAGAAGCTTTGTAAATACTTAGATACTGCTCCAGACTTGGAAGACGAAAAGTGATGCCTTCAATATGAATAAACTCTATATCCGATTCCGAAACTCCTGCAAAATCAGGTAAGGAATCGATACTTCCAAATTCAACACTCACTCGATCCTTTTTGAATTCATGCTCATGAATATCTATTAAGACGTAGCCTAAGTCTTTCATCACTTTCATTATCTTGTCCCAGTCATAAATTCTGAGATGATCAGGTGCTTCCCAACCTCTAGGGTCACCAGGCACATGAATGTCAATGTCAGACGGCCCCCAATTTTCTTTCGTTCTAAACTCCAATCCCAAAGACCCAATCAGTGTCGGTATAATTCCGACTCGATTTAAATGGGAACAAATGATTTTAAATTCTTCAAATAAGAGACTCATGTTTACTCTAAACCTTTCATCTAAATGTTCGTTATTTCTACTTTATTACCTTGAACAAAATCATCTTCATTTTCTAGAGTATATCCAGTTATTTTGGATACAAATTCTTTTCCTTCTTTTAAGGACCCAAATGCGACTAGATCTTTATAAGAAGGATTTTTATACAATTCCAACATATACATCTCTAGTCCTTCTGATTTTTGAACGATTATCCACATTTCACAAACAAGCTTACACATTCGACATGTGATAATATTTTTTTTGTACTAATAAACAAAAGGCAATGAAAATCATTTTAAAAGATACTGTGGAACGGAAAGATTTTCGCTAGTTCCAAAAGAAACGATATTCATCACTCCACTTTAAATTATAATAGATAATTCTCTAACATAGATCATCTAATTAGCAAATCGTTACTTTCAATAAAGGATATCCTGATCTAAATTTTAAAATGTTGTTTCCTTACTAATTCTATTACTAGCCAATATTGTATAAATTAAATAAGCTATAAAAATGATAATAAAAGTAAGATTAATCTTCAACACAAAATAGAGATTTAACAAATTTGCGAACGCATGAAATAATATACAATACCCCACAGATTTCGTTTGACGGTAAAGAAGTCCTAAAACAAAACTTAAAAATAACGTATGTATAAAAAATAAAATAAAAGGAAATCCTTGATGACTTTCTCCAACTATAAACCATAAAGGCAGATGCCAAATCCCCCAGATTGAACCTACAATCAAATTAGATTGCCAATAAGTATATTTTTTATCAAGTAATGGCTGTAGTATTCCTCTCCATCCTAATTCTTCATGCCCACCACCAAAAAAAATTAGTTGTATAAAGAATAATGGCATCAGATAAATTGATACTTCATTTAATTCTAAGGAAGATACAGAAAATAGTATCAAAATGGCTAACATATGAATAACAAGATAAATACTACTATTATCTCTCTTATTAAATAAAAAATGTTTAAATTTTACATTATTCCTTTTCAAATAAAAGCCACTTGCAATAGCTGGACCAAGTGCACCTACTATATGTAACATTCTCCCTATAAATGTTTCTAATCCAAAAATATGAGATTGAGTAAAGATGGCAAGAATCCCCCAAGCTATATAAGTAATTCCAAATGTAATATAAAGATAATTTTTTAAATTCCTTTTATCAATTTCTGTCATTCTATCTTCCTTATTTTGATTATTTTATATGTAATATCTGTCACTGCTTCTTTGTTGCTCACGATTATAACTACATATATTCTATCATAAAAATACAAAAAAAGCCTTACAATCAAGGCTTTTCACTATCCCTTTTGTTAGAAGATTTTTACGCATTTACCAGCAAAGCTACATACACGCAAAGAACTTTTTTTAACTAATGAATCTCTTCCAGCTCTTCTTTGACATATCCCTCGACACCTTCAATCTCTATAAAAGAATTATCTAGGTGACATAAGAAATGCCAATCTTCGGTGCCACGTTTTCTGTAGACAATCGCTTCGCTATCTTCACTTCCAAAATAGCTCCGATCGACTTCATACCCTATACTTTCTATGAACGCTTTTGCCTTGCGGAAGTTTGCTTCTCTTATTTTGATAGGTGGGAAAACAAGAACAGCTCAAGCCCACATTCGCTTTTCTATATGTTTAGTATATCATTTTTAAAGAAATAATGACTCGAAAAAAGCATCACCAAATACTAGGCAATGCTCGTAAGTTTTAAACTTAATTATTCTCCAATTGTGCTTGCAACTCTTTAATGCTATCTAGAGCACTCTGCAAATTATCGATGATATCTCCTGCCAATTCATCTGGTGACGGAAGATTATCTAAATCAGCTAGAGACTTATCTTTAATCCAGAAGATATCCAAGCTTGTCTTGTCGCGAGACATAATTTCATCTAAGCTAAATCGCCTGAAACGGCCATCAGGATTACTTTCTGACCAAGTTTCAGTCCGATTATGACGATTAGAGGGATTATAGCACTGGATAAAATCTTGCAAATCAGCACCAGTCATTGGATTTTTCTTAAGTGTAAAATGTACATTCGTTCTCAAATCATATACCCAAACCTCTTTCGTTTGAGCTTCTGGGCTTGCCGGACGTTTATCAAAGAATAATACATTCGCCTTTACGCCTGGCTTATAGAATATTCCTGTAGGCAATCTCAAAATCGTATGTAAATCAGTTGTTTCAAGCAACTTTTTACGGATAATTTCACCTGCTCCACCCTCAAACAATACATTATCAGGTAAGACAACTGCTGCTTTACCGGTTGACTTCAGAATCGTGTTGATATGCTGAATAAAGTTCAGCTGTTTATTGGAACTTGTCGTCCAAAAATCTTGACGATTATAAATAAGTTCTTCTTCTTCTTGCTCTCCGTCTTCATTCGTGAAAGTAAGTGAAGATTTTTTACCAAATGGTGGGTTAGTAAGGACATAATCTACACGATAACCTGGATCGAGTAACAAAGCATCTCCTAAGGTTACTGGCGCTTCTGTATAGATGTCACCAATATTATGGAGATAAAGATTCATCAAGGCTGTCTTAAAAGTCGCACCGACAATTTCATTTCCATAGAATGTCTTATCTTTTAAGAATTCCTTTTGTTCTCTGTCCAAAGAATAGTTATTTGGATTTGAAATATATGACTGAGCAGCTAAGAAAAATCCCCCACTTCCACAGCATGGATCTGCGATAGTCTTCATAGGCTCTGGAGCGATACACTCAACCATAGCTTTAATGAGCGGACGTGGAGTAAAGTATTGTCCTGCACCACTTTTAATATCTTCAGCGTTCTTTTGAAGTAACCCTTCATAGATTTCACCTTTAACATCTGAAGACATTGCAACCCATTTTTCGTTATTTATCATTTGTACGATGCGATAAAGGATCGCTGCATTGTTTATTTTGTTTGTCGCTCCTTTGAAAATCTGTCCAAGGATACCGGTCTTTTCACCAAGCGTTTCAAGAGTATTTTTATATTGTTCTTCAAGTTCAGCACCCTTGAGAGTACTTAAATCCTTCCATTTATAACCTTCTGGAATTCCGGTGTTACGATTATAGGGAGGTCTTGAATATTCATCCGCCATTTTAAGAAATAGCAGATATGTAAGTTGTTCCAAATAGTCTCCGTGAGAGACTCCGTCATCTCTAAGAGGATTACACATTCCCCACACTTTGGAGATGATTGCTGATGTATTTTCATTTACCATTTAATAATCTCCCTTCAAAGGCTTGTTTCAATATGCTTTGACGCATAGCGGTAGCTTGTTGCAAGGCATCATTTACTGTTTTCTCTATATTGTTATATGCAGTAAGTTGCGTATCAAGATTATCTACAATTCTAAGTTGTTCATTTATTGAACATACAGGAATGTCTATATTTCTACATGTTTCAAGAGTTAAATTGAATTGTCCCGCGGTAGCTTTAGTTTGTTTACTCATTTTTTCTACAGTTTCTGAAGACATAAGAAAATATGCTAAATATCTATTATTTAACTCCTCTTTGCATCTAAAACGTGCAATGGCCTGATTGATGTTCCACTCATCATAGGAACTTGGAACTATTGATACTTTGCCCATAGGTGGACCAACAATATTCATTAATACATCTCCGGGATAAACAATAGATCGTGCTAATGAAGTCTCATGAATAGATTTTGCAATAAATGTTGGTTCGATAGTAAAATCTAAACTTCCATCAAAAGTTAAATTATATACCTTTATGAACGGTATACTCTTATCCTCAAGTTGAAACTCCGCTTTTTTGGGCGTAGTTCCTTTTGTAATGAAGAAGCATAAATCTTCAGCTTTTTTTAATTCGATGCATCTAGAAAAAGCACTCTTTAATACAGCTTGTTTATATAGCTTTAGCTGTGCTTTTGTCGCGTTCAAAGTCTCCACAGCATTATCAAGATCAGAGAATAGTTCCTCAATTTTTGCAACAATGCGTTCTTGTTCTTCTATAGAAGGGTAGGAAATCTCATAATTTGTGAAATTAGACATCCTAACATATTTAACTGTTGATCCAAATTTTTTCTGATCATTAAAATTACGCCAGTATAATTGCATATGATAAAACAAGTACTTTGGTAAGATCGTTATATCATTCAAAACGTATGTACGTTGATATGCATCAAACTCACCATCATAATAGAAAACTAATCCAATATCTCCATTTCCAGGAACTATAACAGATTCTCCTGTAAATGAATATGTATCACACATTGAATATTGATTAGAACATGTATAGAATCGATACTTTCCTTCTTTATTAGCGTGATTTGCATCGTGTTTACCTGTTTTTATTGTGCATATATCTGGTAATTTAGCTTTTGTATATTTCATATTTTTTACCATTCTTACGCCACCAATTCTACATTCATTTCATATAATATATTTTTATAGTTATCACCAAATGCCTCATAGAAGCCAAGTAAGCCTCCCTTGTGGTCAAATGGCGTATAATCTAAGTCCTCATCCAAAATACTCAAAGACGAGATGATATGGTCTTTGATAAGACGAAGCCATTCCATCTGGTCTTCTGTGAATTGCAAATACCCTGCATTCTTTTTAAAGGTCCAGTCCTTAAAGTTTTGGTTCACACAGTCTGCAAAGGGTGACAATTCAGTTACTACTCCCATTTCATAACGAATTAATGAAATCAAATCCGTGATTTGTGCCATTGTGCTACGTTTTTTCACTTTTTCAACATCTTTAGTCGCGTACGCTTCCCAAACTCGATCCACAGTTAAGTTTTTCTGTTGTAATGTCTCATACAAAGCTTTCAATTGCTGGATAACCATTGGTCTATCTTTATAGGATTTGTTGTAAATGATGCGCAATGCAATAATCTCATCCTTATTCTCCTCAATAAATTCACGGAAAGTAAGAATGGTTTTGCTGACATTTTCATCTTTTTGTGAATCATATCCAGCAAACAAGACTGAATCAATATTCACACTATCAATTATTTGCGTATGATTCTTATGGACATTCTCAATAAAATCTCGAGCATCTGGGTTAAAGAATGGATCAGTCGCTTCTCTCAGCAAAGATTTTTGAGCTTTTTTGATTTCTTTTTCATTTGGTATGTCCGAACTAGCCAACTCTTGTGCTCGTTCAAAAATAGTATCTTCATCATGAGCGTGTAATAAATTGTAAGCTATATCACGCGCTGAAGCACCCACGATTACAACAAAATCTTTCTGCTCCTTCTTGGTCAATCTCTTATCCAGTCTTGTAATTCGTTCTGCCAGTGAATTCAACGTGTCTTCACTACTATCACCTAAAGTAACATTCAGCATCAACTCTTTAAGAGAAATACCCAATTTTCGCTCAAATGACTTTGTTTCTATTTTATTAGAATTCGTAACACCTACCGCATCTACAATAACAAAGTGATCCTTGCTTTCAGTAGCTGATGGAGAAACTTTTTTTAAGTCTTCCAAGCTCAGTGTACGTGTGCCACGACCAACCATTTGTTCATAGAAGTTTTTACTTCTTACGTCACGCATGAAAATCAAACACTCAAGTGGTTTGATATCTGTTCCTGTAGCAATCATATTCACTGTGACTGCAATACGAGGATAGAAGTCATTTCGAAATGAGGTCAATACCGTATCCGCATCCTTGGCAGCATAGGTAATTTTCTTACAGAATTCATTCCCTTCTCCGAATTCTTCACGAACAATATTGATAATATCATCTGCATGACTATCCGTCTTAGCAAAAATTAGAGTTTTAGGAACTTCTTTTCGATACGGAAAAAGTTCAGTCTCTAACTTTTCCTTAAATGTTCTAATGACTGTTCGAATTTGACTTGGATTTACGACACTTTTATCTAACGTACTTTTATCATACTCGATGTCTTCATCCATCTCCGCCCAGCGTTTTTTCCGACTCTTACGTTCACGATACTCAATATATCTCTTCAGAATCTGACCACCTTTTTGAGTAACCTCTGTATCAATATGGTAAATGTCCTCCCCAACATTGACACCATCAATAATGGCTTGTTCACGTCTGTACTCACTGACTAGATTTTCATTAAAGAAAGCAAAAGTTCTTTTATCTGGTGTAGCAGTCAAACCAATCAAAAAGGCATCGAAATAAGTTAAAACCTGTTGCCAAACATTATAAATCGAGCGGTGGCACTCATCAATAATGATACAATCGAAAAACTCTGGAGGGTATTTTTCATTATAAACAACCTCTTTAGGTGTTTTACTATCTGCGGTAACATACGTTTCCAATGACTCTTCTTCATCAGCATCATCCAAATCTTCTTCTTTTAGAATGGAATACATCCGCTGTACCGTACTAATACATACTTGGACATCATTTGGTATGTAAGAACTTGATAGACGCCTAACACCGTATAATTGAGAGAAACTTCTTGGATCATCATTTGGTTTATAGGCAAGAAATTCTGATTCAGCTTGCTCTCCTAGACTTTTAGTATCCACAAGAAAAAGGATACGTTTCATTTTTCCATATTTCAAAAGACGGTAGGCTTGTGTAATTGCAGTAAAAGTTTTACCTGCTCCTGTTGCCATTTGAACCAAAGCACGAGGTTTGTTTTCTGCAAAAGATTGGCTTAGATTAGTAATCGCAGTAACCTGACAATCACGAAAACCTGTCTCATCAAACTCTGGGACCCTTTTTAAGTTATTCCGTACGGTATCATTTTGTTCTAGCAACTCTTCCAAAAATTCAGGTCTATGAAAAGAAAATACTTCACGAGAGCGATATTTCTCATCTTTATAATCCGTAAAACGAATTAGTAAATCTGTTGCTTCATAGGCAAAACGAATCTCAGGTGATTTTTTGATTCTCTTAAATTCACTCTCTGCATAGCGCTTAGATTGATTTTCAACAACAGTAATATTTTCGCCTTCATCTGTTGGTTTTGCTTCTACTACCCCAACAGCTTCACCATCAATAAAAAGGACATAATCTACTGGTCCTGTATCCGTTGCAAATTCTCGAACGGCAACTCCCAATGAAGCCCGCGGGTTTAATTCCTCCATTTTTTGAAGTATCCATCCAGCTTCTTCTAATTTTTTATCAATAATAATTCTAGCTTCTTGTTCTGGTGTCATTTCTCATTCTCCTAAAGCTCAAAAAGAGCTTTCATTCAAAATTGTTGAAGGACTAATAGGATTCCTTTATGGTGAAAGCATAAAGGAAGGGTACCCTTCGCAATTTTTTATTTAAGTATATTATATCATTTCAAAACTATTTTTTCTATTAAGCTGACATCGGATAAAGCAATAATACAACTGATTTTTCGAGACTAATAATCAATTAAAACATCATCAAATTCTAATAATAATCCATCCGAAATAAATAATAAGGTATTGAATACTTTTAAAAATTGTAATTCTGAGATTTCCTTATCCCAGCGACCATGTCCAACCATATGTCGATTAGGTTCATCAAGTGTAAACATTTCCGTATATTGAAAAAAATTATATAGCCATTTAAATAAACCAAAATAGGTCAAGGAATGTTTTTCTATTTTATCCTCTATCCCCTTTACAGCTCTATATCCGACTATATTTCTCTTTCTGCTTTTATCATCTTCTATGCTTAACTCTTCAGCTATTCTGTTTACAGCACCGTCGATAGCTAATGTAGCAAGAGTATAAGCTGCGTAATAATTTTTGCACTTGTAACAGTCATACATTGAATCAATCAGATAAGAAGAATACCAATGGCACTTACTTAGTTTCTCAATTGTATCTTTGTTATCTAAGTCCCTTTTAAGTAATTCTACCCACTCGTTTTCAATTTCAGATATATCAGCAGATTTCAAACGCTCGAATGTATTACCTACAAAGTAATATACGACCCATCCCTTATCTGCTGTTTTTTCAATATGAAGTTTTATATCTTCATATTCTTCATCTGTATAAGGTTTTGGAATTTTTTGGACTATCTCACCTAACCCAGAAATAATATCAGCATAATTTATCTGAGTAGTTTCGACAATCCTTTTAGCAGATTCAGAAATTACTTGGATTGATTTTAAAGTTTGAGGTGAAATAGCTTTATTGTAAACAACCGAGGCTTTACTCAATGATTCACCTAAAACAATTGCCATTTTAGACAATTGTGAATTATAGTGATAAGAAATTTTAGCAATATCTTTATAAGCAGATAACTCCATAAGTGTCTTAACACTATTTGCAACACCTTCTACTTGAGGAGTTAATGATATAGTTGGATTTTCAACCGTTACGTCTTCAATTGTTTTTTTATCATCAATAACTTCGTCTTGATTAACTTCTTTATTTTTATCCATAAATCAATTATATCATCTGATAATAAAAAATTCCCACTAAGAAAATACTTAATGGAGATAGTTTATAAACTTAAATCATCCCAAACTAAGCCAAAGCATCTTTGATTGCTTCTTCTTTTTCAGGGGGACGAGTTGGAACACGTTGATCGCCTTCCTCCTTGCTTGATTTGTTGAGATTCTCACGTTCGATAAAGTCAAACTGTCGTTTCACTTGTGCAATGTAGAGACCAGAAACCTTGAAACCATATTTCTTCAAAATATAGTCTTGGATTTCAGGATAAGTCGCATCCTTTCTGATGTAAAGTGACTCAATATCTTCTTCATTAATTTCAAGTTGGATATGGTTGTCGACATCTAGTTTGGACAATAGCGCAACGTGATGCGTTTGTGGACTCAAAAGGTAAGGGGAGTTCAAAGCTCCAGTGGAGCTTTGAAGCATCTCGCCTTGAAATGTAAAAGCGAGATGTTTAGCTGCGTTTCTCTAACAAACTCACACACTCCACATGGTGCGTTTGCGGGAAAAGATCCACAGGTTGGACTTTCTTTAATTCATAGCCCAATTCTTGATAGAGTTTGATATCACGCGCCATGGTGGCGACATTACATGAGATATAGGCAATGCGGTCAGCTCCTGTTTGGGCGCTTGCTTTGATAAAGCTTTCGGTCAAGCCCTTACGTGGAGGGTCAACCAGGATGGCAGTTGGTTGGATGCCTTTCTTGAGCCAATTCTTCATGGCATTTTCAGCTGTATCGCAGACATAGTGGGCATTGGTGATATTGTTTAAAGCAGCATTCTTCATGCTATTTTCCACGGCTTCAGAGATGACTTCTACCCCATAGACTTCCTTTACATAATTAGCGACAGATAAACCAATAGTCCCAATTCCTGAGTAGGCATCAATGACCACGTCCTCTGCTCTTAACTCTGCAAAGTCAATGGCTGTTTGATAAAGCTTCTCTGCCATTTCGGTATTGACCTGGTAAAAGGCTGGTCCAGAGATTTGGAAATCATTGCCCAACATTTGGTCAGTAATGTAGTCTTGACCATAAAGCGTACGCCATTCTTTCCCAAAAATTGCATTAGTATTCTGGTCATTGATATTCTGCATAACAGACACAATTTCTGGAAATTGTTTGATGAGTTGTTCAATCACCTGTTCAACTCTGAAAACTTTAGGACGAGTTGTCACCAAAATAACCATGATTTGTCCTGAATGATATCCACGACGCACAACAAGGTTACGAATCAAGCCTGACTGTTCCTTCTCATCATAAGGCTTTAAGTCATATCGACGGAGCAAATCTCGCAAAGCCACAATAACTTGATCAATGACTGGATCCTGAATGTAAAAATCTTCCAATGGCATAAGGTCATGAGAATTCTTACGGAAGAAACCAGTTTCTAGAACACCATTAACACGACGAACAGGTACCTGAGCCTTGTTGCGATACTTGATAGGATTTTCCATACCAAGAGTATCAGCAACCTCTACATCCATGATTCCAGCAATCTTATAAAGACTATCTTTTACTTGCTTGGTTTTGAACTTGAGTTGTTCTGGATAAGCTAGATGTCCCAAGTCAGCGATCCCTGAACGCAGGTAAGCCAAATCTAAATCTTGGTTGCGATGTGGTGATTGCGTAAGGTATTCCTCGACTTTACCAAAGCCAATCTTCTTGTTGACTTTAAGGACACGCATGAGGATTTTCTCAGTCGGAAGAGCATTCTCAACAAAAAAGACCAAGCCATCTACCTTAGCAACACCTGCTCCTTCATGTGTCAAATCGACAATCTCTACTTCTACAATATCATTTTTCTTTAACATATTTTTCACTTTCTATCAGCCAACAAAAAAAGACGGCAACTGTTCTGTTACCATCTATTATACCATGAATTAGTCTAAGCACCAAAACTCTTGAAAAAGTTTACAATTGCTTGCCAAATAGCACTGAGGATATTGCCACCGTCTTGAATAGCTTTATTAGCATCAAAGTTAAGGTCGATATTGCTAAAACTATCTCCTGCTTGCGCAACGATACTTTGTTTCAGATCCTTTAGAGTCTTTGTAAAGTCTTCGTTATTCAAAATATCGCTCTTAGAAAGATTAAAGGCAAAGTTGATGATGACATTGATCTGGTTTCCTGTTATAACCTGATCCAGCTTATAATTTTTCAACGTATCTTCAACGATCTTACGAACATCATCTTCAGTAAGCTCACCCTTAGACTCTTTTGCTTTAGCAATCGCAGATTTGATATCGGCAAGGGCTACATTGAGTTTATTGGCATCATAGCCTGATTTGTCCTTATTTTCATCGTTGATGTCTGACAAGGCTTTTAGTTCTTCCTGAGCTAGGTCTTTATTTTCTTGAGGAAGTTGAACACCATTAGCTTCTAGTGAATAGTAAATACCTGCTAGGGCACTTTCACCTGTTACAGGGATTGGTGCAGCAACGGTGATACGAGCATGTTCCACACCCAAGGTAACAGCCGCATTACGGTACATATCTTGTGTCACTTTAGTAATATTTTCAGGGGTTTCAATCTTCACTTCAAGTGGAGATTTTTCACCCAATTTTTGAATTTTTGCAGATGAATAGAGCTGGAGACTAGAGTCATTGGCGACGTTCATAATCTTTGAGTAGACATCTGGCGTCATAGTCTTCAGTTCTTTGGTATCTGTAGAGGCATTATAACCGAGTTTTTTTAATGTTTGATTTTTTTGATCTTCAGTGAGAGAAGAACCCAAGACGTACTCAGGTTGAACATAAGTTTCATCAATTACTTTTTGAACATCAGTGGCTGCTTGAGCGCTTTGCAAAGTTGCAACTGCTAAAAGAACTGCAGCACTAGTCAGAAAGAATTTCTTTCGCATGAGACGTTCCTCCTTTTCCTATCTAGCATAGTAAATTAGCCTTAAAGAAAGCTTATAAAAGCACCTAGAATTTTCTAAGTGCTTAAAATAGATTAAAAAATTTAATAATGTAAAGATTTAGTTGAACCTGTCTAGAATAATAATAGTTTCCACCATCCACATAGAGTTCTCCACCTTGAAAGATGGAAATTGGATTGACATAGCGATAGGTTTTTCCAGTTGTATTTCCTAAAGTTGGCGCAACAGTATCTCTTGAGTATTGCTTGGCTAGTGCAAGGGTATTTTCTTTCCCATTTTGGGCGATAAAATCGATATAAGCAGGCCCAAAGTTATAGGCCTGTACAGCAGTCCAAACATCTACACCCTTTTCTTGAGCTAAATAAAGATTCTCTGTCAAGGTTTGAATTCCCTGACGAATACTACTCCTATTGTCAGAAATCGTATTTGTAGTTCCGCTGGCAGACTCACTTGACTGCATCACGTCACTTTCTTTACCTTTGGTTTCGGTATAAATCATGGCCAGGACTAGTTCTTCATTTGCTGGCGTATCTTGCTCACTTAAAACCTCTCGTACCAAGGATTGATAGGTCATGACCTGCTTCACATCCCGATACATATGAAAAAGTTTATAACTAGTAAATAAGATAAGAACAAGCACCAAGACCCTTCTTATAAATTTAAACATTATTTGCTTTGTATATCCTCGATGTTTTTGATTAAGATAGAGTAGGTTCCGTTGTCATTTTGGATAAATTCGACCGACTCAGCATCTTGATAAATATTGTTGGGTACAATTAATTCAATCCCATTTGACAGAGAAAGTTTTTGGTTTTCAAATTTCTTTAATTGGCGACTAGCATCAATTTCATCAAACTGAACTGGCTCTGGCACTGCTTCCTTGACTTGGTCAATAAAGCTAAGACGTGCAGTGAGATTGTTGTCAAAAAGGTCATTAGCCAATTTTTCAGGAGACAATTCATTGCTTTCTTCAAGATTGTTGAAAATAGCAGACTTGACCTTGGATTGAAACTGAAAATCGTCTGTGTTGAATGTCTCTGCAATTCTCTGAGCTGTTTTTTCCAGTTCCTTGATGGACTTCTTAGGTGAAATCTTTGGGTGAGCCTGAATCAGATTCTCAGAAAAATAGTTCAAAAAAGTTCCGTTATACTTGATTCGTTTCTCAATCAGGTGATATTTTCGGCTTTGAAGATTGACCACCAAGGCCTCGTCAGCCCCTGTACCAAATCCAGGCAGGTTATTCTGAGTCAGCTTGATTGGATTATCAACCTCTCCACCCAGATGGGTTAAGGTCTCACGCAGGGCAATTCGCAAGAAAGCAAAATGTTCCACTCCTTCTTTAGAAAACTGCACAAAAATCAAGTCATTGGTCTTAAGATTTTCAGAAATGCTGAATTCCTCTTTCCAGAGATTAGCCAGCGTCACCGATGTCTCCAACAAATCGTCTGTGATGTGATTGAAGAAGGGATTTTCTTCTTCGAAAATCCCAGTCTTAGCTTCATCTGAATACACACGCTCAATTTTTTTACGCAGGTATTCTTCGATTTTTGGAGTGATATTGAGAAATTTATCCGCTAGAAACAAGTCCGTGTCATCTGGGCTGAACTGATGGATAATGGCTTTCTTAATATAAATGTCCATAAAAGTATTAGTCCTCATACAATGGGAAGGCATCTGTCAATTCTTTAACTGCGCTTCTCACTTCTTCTAAAACAGCTTCATTTTCTGCATTCTTAAGAGCTTTAATGATGAGCTCAGCCACTTTACGGCTCTCTGCTTCACCAAATCCACGTGCAGTAATGGCTGCAGATCCGATACGAATACCACTTGTCTTAAATGGTGACAAGGTTTCGTAAGGGATTGAGTTTTTGTTTAGGGTAATATTGACTTCATCCAGCAAGTTTTGAGCAACTTTTCCGTTCTCTACAACCTTAGTTACATCAACTAGGAAAAGGTGGTTTTCAGTTCCGCCAGAAATGATACGGAAATCAGGGTCTTGCAAGAAGACATCTGCCATAGCCTTGCTGTTCTTGATGACATTGGTAGCATATTCCTTGAAGGCTGGATCCAAAACTTCTTTGAAAGACACAGCTTTAGCAGCGATAACGTGCTCCAAAGGGCCGCCTTGGATACCTGGGAAAATAGCTGAATTAATCTTCTTAGCAAGGTCTTCGTCATTAGTCAAAATCAAACCACCACGTGGTCCACGAAGGGTTTTGTGGGTCGTTGTTGTTGTAATATGTGCATAAGGGACTGGACTTGGATGAAGACCTGCAGCAACCAAACCAGCAATGTGCGCCATATCGACCATGAGTTTAGCACCAACAGCATCAGCAATTTCACGGAATTTTGAAAAATCAATAATTTGAGAATAAGCTGAAGCCCCTGCTACGATTAGTTTGGGTTTCACTTCTTGTGCTTGTTTTAAGATAGCATCAAAGTCCAAGAGTTCAGTCTCAGGATCAACACTATAAGAAACAAAGTTGTAGGTTTGACCAGAGAAGCTTACAGGAGCCCCGTGGGTCAAGTGACCACCTGCTGCCAAATCCATTCCCATGACCGTATCACCTGGCTCAATCAAAGCCATGTAAGCTGCACAGTTGGCTTGACTTCCTGAGTGAGGTTGGACATTGGCAAACTTGGCACCAAAGATTTCTTTTGCACGTTCAATAGCTAGACTTTCAACGATATCTACTACATCAGTACCACCGTAATAACGACGTCCTGGGTAACCTTCAGCGTATTTATTGGTCAAGATAGACCCTTGAGCTGCCATAACAGCCTTAGAAACAACATTTTCAGAGGCGATTAGCTCAATATTGTTTTGTTGGCGTTCTTCTTCTTTGGCAATGGCATTCCAGAGATCTGCGTCATAAACTTTAAAATCATCTTTGTCAAAAATCATAGGTCTTCTCCTTTATAGTGTGACAGGTCCTTTAGTTTTGTTCTACATAAATCAAACTAAAAGATGCGAATAAACCGTTTCTGCACTTTATCACAAGCATAACCAACTTTTTCATAAAATGCATGAGCACCCAGACGATGATCGGCAGAGTTTAAGCGAATAAACTCATAACCACGTCTTTTTGCTTCTTGTTCCAACCCTTGTAGTAAACTTTTACCAATACCCTGACCCTGTGTTTGAGGCAAAACAGCTAAAGCTAGGATATTAAAACCTGGTTTTGAATAAAGGGATTCATAAACCTCGGCATGAACATACCCAAGTAAGTCATGGCTGGTCGGTTCCTCAAACCCCAGTAGAAAGTGATGGGGGTCTTGAGACAACTTAGCTAGTTGACTAGACGTTTCCTCTAAACTAAACGAATAGTCTAAAGCTTCTTTGTTAATCTCACAAATAGCTGCAACATCTGCTGTTTTCAAATCACGTAGCATATCATACCTCCTCAAAAGGAATGGCTGGTATCTTGGCAAGGATATCTTCTTGAGTGATGGAACCTTGCCGTAAAATTTTTACCTTCTTACCAGTTAAATCTAAAATAGTAGAATCTTTACCTGTTAAAAAAGCATCGTCTTCTAGTCCCAAGACCTCTTGGTCAAAATCTTGAAGAATCATGTGAAAATCTACTCCACTTGATTGCCCTGAGATATTGGCAGAAGGTCCTATTAAGGGGCCAAACTCACGAATCAAGTCCAGAGTTACTGGATGACTCGGCATGCGAAATCCAACAGTCGTCAAATCTGAATTGACCCAGTAGGGAACCTTGTCATTAGCTTCTAAGATAATGGTCAAAGGGCCTGGTAAAAAACTTTCAACCAGTTTATTGAGATAAGGTGGATGATTCTTAGAAAAGTTCAAGATATCGTCTAAACTTGCGACATTGAGATTGAGTGCCTTGTCTCTTGGGCGACGTTTAAGCTGATAAACATGGTCAACTGCCTTTTTATCCAAAGCTTTTGCAAAGAGACCATAAACTGTTTCTGTCGGCAAAACTACAGCTCCACCATTTTCAAGCTCTTTCTTAATTTTCTCCATCATCAATGACAACCATCCTATCTTGGCCAAATTGGTCTTTGAGCGTTCGAACTCTCTTCTCGGGAAAATTCTCCTTGAAAAGAACTGGAACGCATTGTCCTTGTTTGTAGCCAATTTCAAGATAAATCTTACCACCATCATTTAGATAGTCCTTTGATTCTTCCGCAATTCTGCGATAGATCGCTAGACCATCCTCATCTGCAAAGAGGGCTAAATGTGGCTCTGAATGGAGAACATTCAAACCTACTTCTGCCTCATCTACTCGAGATATGTAAGGTGGATTGGATACAATTATATCATATTTTGAAGAAATTTCGGAGAAACAGTCAGATTTAATAAAAGATAATGTTAGACCTTGATTATTAGCGTTTTCCATCGCCAAATCCAAAGCATCCTGAGAAATATCGGCAGCTGTGATTGTCCAATCAGGTCTATTTTTAGCTAAAGCAAGAGCAATAGCACCACTCCCTGTTCCAATATCTAGAACTTTGAGATTTTCCTCTGGATTCTCAGCTAGGATGAGATCCACCAACTCTTCTGTCTCTGGGCGAGGAATCAAGACCCGCTCATCAACCTTTAACTGCATCCCAAAGAATTCAGCATGACCGATAAGATACTGGGCGGGTATATGAGTTGCCAATTTCCCGTAAATGTCCTCTACAAACTGTCTTTCTTCCTCTGAAATTTCTTGCTGAAGAGCAAAGACGAAGTCTGTAAAAGATAGATTTTTCTGGCTACGATAGACAAAAGAGAGGCTTTCTGCTTCCTCTCCCTGTGCTATCAACTTTTCCTCAAAATCCTTAAAAATTTGAGCTAGTTTCATTATTTGTTTAATTCTTCCAATTTTTGCGTTTGGTCGTAAAGAACCAAGGCGTCCACAACTTCATCTAGTTTACCAGACAAAATAGTATCAAGTTTTTGAAGGGTTAAGCCAATACGGTGGTCTGTCACACGGTTTTGTGGGAAGTTATAAGTACGGATACGCTCTGAACGATCACCAGTACCGATTGTAGACTTACGCTCAGCATCTTGCTCATCTTGGGCAATTTGAGCAAAGTGGTCTGCCACACGCGCACGGATGATCTTCATAGCTTTTTCACGGTTTTTCTGCTGGGTACGTTCTTCCTGCATTTCAACCTTGATATTGGTTGGCAAGTGAACGATACGAACGGCAGTCGCAACCTTGTTGACGTTTTGTCCACCAGCTCCAGATGCGTGGTAAATATCCACACGAAGGTCTTTTGGATCAATATCGTACTCTACTTCTTCTACCTCAGGCATAACAAGGACAGTTGCTGTCGAGGTATGAACACGACCTTGGCTTTCTGTCACAGGGACACGTTGAACACGATGGGCACCAGACTCATACTTAAGCTTAGAGTATACAGACTGACCTGATACCATGGCAACCACTTCCTTGAAACCACCGACACCGTTCATAGAAGCCTCCATGACTTCAAAGCGCCAGCCTTGAGCTTCAGCGTACTTTTGGTACATGGTTAGCAAATCACCAGCAAAGAGGGCTGCTTCATCTCCACCAGCTGCTCCACGGATTTCAAGTATGATGTTCTTGTCATCGTTTGGATCTTTAGGAAGGAGCAAGATTTTCAGTTTTTCTTCGTACTCTTCTTTTTCAGCCTTAGCATCTTTCAATTCTTGTTTGGCCATTTCTTCCAAGTCAGCATCTCCGCCTGATTCTTTAATCATCTCTTCGGCATCGATAATGTTTTGAAGGACTTGTTTGTATTCACGGTAGGCTGTTACTGTATCACGAGTTGAAGCTTCTTCTTTGGACAATTCCATGAAGCGTTTGGTATCAGAGACCACATCTGGGTCACTGAGCAATTCTCCCAACTCTTCATAACGGTCTTCTACAGCTTGTAGTTGATCATAGATGTTCATTTTTTCTCCTTATTTTTCAATTGTTAAATCGTATATGGCTACTACTTCGTTCTCAAATATTTCCCCAGTTTCTTTAAATCCATAACTGAGGTAACAAGATCTTGCATGTTCATTTTCTGGTTCATAAGACAACCAAAGTTTATTGGATAAACCTGCTGGCGCTGTCCGAACATAGTCTAGCACCTTATCCATAATTGGTTTAAAGTATCCTTGATCTTGAAAATGCTTATCAATCATGAAACGAAATAGTAAATAATTTCCATTACTAATTCCGATTTTTTTATCATATGCTAACATCACAAAACCTATGATTGCATCATTATCGTAAACTGCCAATGGAGCTACAAAATCTCCATTTTTTGTGTAGACATATGCTTCAGCTAAACTAATTGCGTTAGTAGCAATAAATTGTTTTTGATATTCTTTAACATCCAAATTCAGAACATCAAAATAATTTTCCATTGTAACATCTCTTAGTTCAATTGTCATAGTCTTGTTCCTTTTTGGATGTTATCAGTGGTGCAAAATAATGTTTACGGCAAACCGAGATATAGGTTTCATTGCCACCTATCTGGATTTGCTCACCATCATAGACTGGCAGACCATTCTGCGTGCGCAAGACCATGGTCGCTTTTTTCTTGCAATACTGGCAAATGGTCTTGATTTCGTCAATCTTATCTGCTAAGAGCAAAAGATATTTTGAACCTTCGAATAGTTCATTACGAAAGTCATTTTTTAAACCAAATGCCATGACAGGTATATCTAACTCATCCACAACACGAGCTAGGTCGTAAACATGATGACGTTTCAAAAACTGGGCCTCATCAACAAGCACACAATAGGGCTTTTCAGGTAAATCTCGGATGAACCCAAAGATATCCGTCGTTTCCTCAATAGCAACTGCTGGTCTTTTCATCCCAATTCGACTTGAAACATAGCCAACACCGTCACGCGTATCCAGAGCCGAAGTCATAATCACAACTCCCTTTCCTTGCTCTTCATAGTTATAGGCTACCTTGAGAATCTCAATCGTTTTTCCTGAGTTCATAGTCCCATAACGATAATACAACTGTGCCATGCTTCTATTTCACGTCCATTTCTAAATTTTTGCTACATTCTAGTATACCATATTTTCTCAAAGCTTTAAACGGCAAATTGTGGTAAAATAGAAGAAATCAAATAACTAGTGGAGGACGCAATTATGCCATTTGTACGCATCGATTTATTTGAAGGACGCACGTTAGAGCAAAAGAAAGCCCTAGCCAAGGAAGTAACGGAGGCCGTTGTTCGCAACACTGGAGCACCTCAATCTGCTGTTCATGTCATTATCAACGATATGCCTGAAGGAACCTATTTCCCACAAGGCGAAATGCGCACTAAATAAAGCTTAAGCAATCTGCTTAGGCTTTTCTTTATAAGTGCCATTCGTTGAATAAAACACTATATTTTGTTACAATTTTAAGAGATATTAGTCTATACAAACAAATAAACTATAAAGGAATTGAAATGATTACACGGGAATTTGATACCATTGCAGCAATCTCCACTCCACTAGGTGAAGGGGCTATTGGGATTGTTCGTTTAAGCGGAACAGATAGCTTTGCTATCGCCCAGAAAATCTTTAAAGGCAAGGACTTGAGCAAGGTTGCTAGCCACACTCTTAACTACGGTCACATTGTTGATCCTCAGTCAGGCAAGGTCATGGATGAGGTTATGGTTGGGGCTATGAAATCTCCAAAGACCTTCACTCGTGAAGACATTATCGAGATCAATACCCACGGTGGAATCGCCGTAACCAATGAAATTCTCCAACTGGCTATCCGTGAAGGTGCTCGTATGGCAGAGCCTGGTGAATTTACTAAGCGTGCCTTCCTTAACGGTCGTGTAGACTTGACTCAGGCCGAGGCTGTTATGGATATCATCCGTGCCAAGACAGACAAGGCCATGAATATTGCGGTCAAACAACTAGACGGTTCTTTATCAGACTTAATTAATAATACTCGCCAGGAAATCCTCAATACTCTTGCACAAGTAGAGGTTAATATTGACTATCCTGAATACGACGATGTTGAAGAAGCCACTACTGCTGTTGTCCGAGAGAAAACATTGGAATTTGAGCAATTACTAACCAATCTCCTAAAAACTGCACGTCGTGGGAAAATCCTACGTGAAGGGATTTCAACGGCTATCATTGGTCGCCCCAACGTTGGGAAATCCAGCCTACTCAACAACCTCTTGCGTGAGGAAAAGGCTATCGTTACAGACATTGCTGGTACTACCCGAGATGTCATCGAAGAATACGTCAACATCAACGGTGTTCCACTGAAGTTGATTGATACTGCAGGTATCCGTGAAACAGATGATATCGTCGAGCAAATCGGTGTTGAACGCTCCAAAAAAGCTCTCAAGGAAGCTGACTTGGTACTACTTGTCTTAAACGCCAGCGAACCTCTAACTGCCCAAGACCGACAACTTCTTGAAATCAGTCAAGATACCAACCGTATCATCCTACTGAACAAAACTGACCTACCTGAGGCTATTGAAACTCAGGAACTTCCTGAAGATGTCATCCGTATTTCAGTCCTTAAAAATCAAAACATCGATAAGATTGAAGAACGGATTAACAGCCTCTTCTTTGAAAATGCTGGCTTGGTCGAACAAGATGCTACTTACTTGTCAAACGCCCGTCACATTTCCTTAATTGAAAAGGCAGTAGAAAGCTTACAAGCAGTTAACGAAGGTCTTGAGCTGGGGATGCCAGTTGATTTACTTCAAGTTGACTTGATCCGTACTTGGGAAATTCTTGGGGAAATCACTGGTGATGCTGCTCCAGATGAACTCATTACACAGTTGTTCAGCCAATTTTGTCTGGGTAAATAAGAAAAAACTAGGCCAAAAAAATGCTAGTCACCTAAAAAGAGGTTGGGACAAAAAGATCCCGACCTCACTTTTTATTATCAATCATAATTTGACGCGGTAGCTGATTGAACTTTTTGTTCGTCTTTTAGACTCCAAAAAGCTCCTAATCATCCTCGCGGGGCTGGGACTACGAAATCAAGACTTTGTCTATCGATTTCTGTCCCACCGCCTTTTCTTTCACCTTCTAAGTTATATCCTGCCTTAGCAGATATTTGCAACAAACTTTACCAGTTCTTTTCTATTTTCACTTAGTCTTTGGGTAATTTTCCAGCTTTTTCAAGCATTTTTTTGATTAAATAAGGCATTTTGACATTTTCCCGACCTTTTTTCTCTATTAATTTTTTAACAAATTCTGGCATTTGTAAGTCTTGTGATTCATCTAAAATATTCTTAGTTTCATCCGAAGGGACTAATTCATCAAAGGTCTCTTCTTCTGGGAGGAATTCTCTAAATTCTTTATGTTCGTTAGCTCGGACAATATTGACCAAGGCATCAATCAAACGAGAATCTGTATTTGGCATTGGTGGACGATGGTAGTTCACACCCAATTCTTGACACAAGTCATGACATTCCACATCGTTGTCAAACAAAACTTCAATGTGTTCACTAATAAAACTAATAGGCACAAAAATATAATGCTCTGGATGTTCTTCCTGTTCTCTAAGATATTCCAAGACATCTGGCTTAATCCAAGGAATACCAATATCACTTTCACTCTGCCAAGTGTTGGTATATTGGTCTGGATTTAAGTCTAATTTCTCAGCAATTAACTTGCTATTTTCGAAAATCTGGTCGATATAGGGATCCAAAATCCAAGGCAAAAATGGGCACACTGTGGGCAGAAAAGATGACTTTAAAGCTATCCTGTTTCACCTTTTCTTTTAAAATCCTAGCAATTTCATCTGTCCAATAGTTTAAGAGGGCTTCTTCTTGATACCAGTCCTTAATAACTAAAAACTGAATTTGTTTGCTTTCCAAAAACTTTTCATAACCCATGACAGAGTAAAAGGAATAGTGTGGCTCCAAAATCAAGCAAATACACTTTTCAATTCCATCTGCTTCCATTTGCCGAATCACATCTGGAATAAAAGGGGTTGAAAATTTATTGGCAAAATAGACACTATATTCATTTCCCAATCTAGCATCTACTAAGGCAACTTCTTCACGGGTAATTTTTTGTAGTGGAGTTCCTCCAATTCGAACATAATTATCATAAAGTGTTTGAATCTCGTGATCTTGAGGTCGAACTCCACGACGAATGTTGGTAAAAAAATCGGCTACTCCTTCAAAGGTAATCTCTTCTGGGGAACCAAATGTCATCATTAAAATCGCTTTTTTCATATTTGCATCCTTGTGATATTTTTATCTTTTTTATTGTATCACTAAAACAGCCATAAGTAAACGCTAACATAAGGATTTTATCTCCCTTCTGACTTTTGTTTTTCTCTTCTTTCTATGATACAATGGTTTTAAAAGAAGGAAAAAAGGAGTTACGATGAAATATTCAACATTGTTGGAGCGTTTTTTGACTTATGTCAAAGTCAATACACGTTCTGACGAACATTCAACCACTACACCAAGTACCCAAAGTCAAGTAGACTTCGCAACCAATGTCCTCATCCCTGAGATGAAACGTGTTGGTTTGCAAAATGTTTACTACCTACCAAACGGTTTTGCTATCGGTACTCTTCCAGCTAACGATCCTAGTTTGACTCGTAAGATCGGCTTTATCTCCCACATGGATACAGCTGATTTTAATGCTGAAGGTGTTAACCCGCAAGTTATTGAAAATTATGATGGTGGCGTTATCGAGCTTGGGAACTCTGGTTTCAAACTAGATCCAGCGGATTTCAAGAGCTTAGAGAAATATCCTGGCCAAACCCTGATTACTACGGACGGAACTACTTTGCTCGGTGCTGACGACAAATCAGGTATCGCGGAAATCATGACAGCTATCGAATACTTGACTGCTCATCCTGAGATTAAACACTGTGAAATCCGTGTTGGCTTCGGACCTGATGAAGAAATCGGTGTTGGTGCCAATAAATTTGATGCAGAGGACTTCAATGTTGACTTTGCTTATACAGTTGATGGCGGACCTCTTGGGGAATTGCAATACGAAACCTTCTCAGCCGCCGGTGCTGAACTTCATTTCCAAGGTCGTAATGTTCACCCAGGAACGGCTAAGGGACAAATGGTTAACGCTCTTCAGTTGGCAATTGACTTCCACAACCAACTTCCTGCAACCGACCGACCAGAATTGACTGAGGGTTACCAAGGGTTCTTCCATCTCATGGATGTAACAGGTAGTGTTGAGGAAGCGCGTGTCAGCTACATCATTCGTGACTTCGAAAAAGAAACCTTTGAAGCGCGTAAAGCTGCTATGCAAGCTATTGCTGATAAGATGAACCAAGAACTTGGTAGTGATCGTGTTACTTTAACTTTGACAGACCAGTACTACAACATGAAAGAAGTCATTGAAAAGGATATGACACCAGTAACCATTGCCAAAGCAGTTATGGAAGACCTTGGTATCACACCTATTATCGAACCGATTCGTGGTGGAACTGATGGCTCTAAGATTTCCTTTATGGGAATTCCAACGCCAAATATCTTCGCTGGTGGCGAGAATATGCACGGACGTTTTGAATACGTTAGTCTACAAACAATGGAACGTGCAGTCGACACCATTATTGGGATTGTAGCTTATAAAGACTAAAGAGATCGGGAAAAAATTCCCGACCTCTTTTTTATCAGCAACCTACTTTTGACACGGTAGCTGTCTGAACTTTTTATTATTCTGCTACTTTTTCTGTTGATTCAGGAGTTATAGCTGTAGGTTTTGATCTTGAATCATCTTGTTTGTCACTTGATGATTCTTTGTTTGTTTCAGCTAGGGCAGCTTTTGTTCTAATTTCTTGATTCAATACTAAGATTTCTTGAGCAACTGATAGAAGAGCTTGCTTGTCTTTGCTAGCTGCTGCTAGTTTATCAAACAGAGCATCGACTTTTTCAAAGTCAGCATCTGAACCATTATTCACTTCCAAATATGTATGAAGGGCAATAACTCCGTTGTATAGTTTTTGATAAAGAACTAAAACCTCTGGGTCTTGTTTAGCATTCTCACGTTCAGTCTGAATGGTTTGTGAAATACGCTTCAGAAGGTCTTGGACTTGCGTGTTTAGTTCATCAAGGTCTGCGTCCTCTTTCTCTAGAGCAGCTTTCAGATTTTTAACTTCGTCAGCAAGTGAAGCTTTCACTCCTTCTTCTTTGACTTGAGCCACTAACTCTTCAGCTTTTGTTAAGAGTTCTTCTACTTGACCTTTTCGAACATGATTGCTTTGTTCCTCAGGCTTAATATCATCATACAAACCTTTCAAAAATTCATAAACTGCCGTTTTAGCACTGTGACCATCCACTTTTTCAGTATCTAGGATCGTTTCAGAAGGCTTACTTGTAACAGGTTCATTCTTCAGAGCTTCTTCAACTTCCAGTTTTGTTTGATAGATTTCTGGGAATAGTTTGTTCAAGTCAGTCGCCTTAAGGAAGGATTGTGATTGATAAAGGGTCCAAGTTAAGTTGGCAACCTTATTTCTAAGAGTATCATTTAAACGACCATCTGACAGATGTTGATAGAAATACTTAATGTACTCCACTGTTGTAACTCCAGTACGATCATTAAAATCTTGTAGAGCTTCTAGTTTAGCTTCAACTGCATCTAAACCAGCCTCATCTTGAGCCAATTTATTTTCTTGGAGTTGAGCTAAGAGATCCTTTTTAGGAAGTCCATAAGCATCCGTATCCAAGGTATTAATCTTATCTACTAAAGCTTGATATTTCTTGTCTAAAGGACTGATTTCTGTTGGTTTTACGCTAGAGTCAACGTGGATGTACTGCTTGTCAAAGAGATCTAAAGCAGCCAGATAACCAGCTGTAGAGTTGGTTGATAGCTTCTTCATATTCTCAGAAAATTGCCCCAAAGCAAGTTCAATCTGTCTTTGAAGAATTGGTTTATCTTTATAGACGTCACGACTCTCTGCCAAGAGTTGATCAATCTTATTTTGAACAGTAGCTTCATCAAAGGCACCTGGTTGGTAGTTGGATTGCAAGGCAGGAATCTTATGTTTCAAAGCCACTTCATAACCTTTAGTCTGTACTTTAATGTAGTGATTATGGTCACCGTGAGGAATGACAAAGCTACCATTTTCAACCTGTAAGCTATAAGGAGAAACACCATCACGTAAAGCAGTTGTATAGAGTTCGTTTAGGAAATCAAGTTCTGCATCGCCTGTTTGAAGCGGAATACGAACGTGTTCTTTTCGAACTGCATAAGGGTGAATGTGAGTTGGGTCGTAAGCCTGGTCTGGATTTCCGAATACAAAGAATCCATTTGAAATTCGGATAGCTTCAAGCGGAACACCATAGGTTTTAGAGATATAGGCTATCTTTTCTTCATCGCTGGCATCTCGAGAGAAACTTTCTACAGTCTTGGCAAGAGGTTTAACAGGTTCTGCCTGATGGTGCCCATGCAAATGCTCTTGTGCTGCCTTTATCTGCTCTGCTGACAAATCTTTCTTAAAGAAATAGTGGGCATGATCTCCATGTGAAACCACAAAACCTTGCTCATCCTCACTAATCACTCGCTCAGCTGCAAAGCCATGATCATGTTCATCTTCATGATGCTCGTGTTTCACTTCATTCTCTTTAGGAGTGTTAGGATTATCTTTTGGAACTTCTGTTTGACCATGACCATGCAAATGCTCTTGCGCTGCCTTTATCTGCTCTTTAGTTAAATCTTTTTTAAAGAAATAGTGGGCATGGTCTCCATGTGAAACCACAAAACCTTGCTCATCTTCTCTAATCACACGCTCAACTGCAAAGCCATGATCATGTTCATCCTCATGATGCTCATGTTTCACTTCATTCTCTTTATGAGTGTTTTGATTATCTTTTGGAACTTCTGTTCGGCCATGCCCATGCAAATGCTCTTGCGCTGCCTTAATCTGTTCTGCTGACAAATCTTTTTTGAAGAAATAGTGGGCATGGTCCCCATGTGAAACTACAAAACCTTGCTCATCTTCTCTAATCACACGCTCAGCGGCAAAGCCATGATCATGTTCATCCTCATGATGGTTCTTATGAGTTACATTTTCATGATCACGCTGAACTGTTGGTTTATTTTGATTTTCTAACGGCTTTGTTAGTGTTAGGGCACCGCCAAGTGGTATCAAACGAGCAATTTTTTGCTCCAAAGCAGACATACTACTATAAGGAATGAAATGGTAGTGATTGCCGTGTGGAATCGCAACTCCTGATGGTGTTCGACTGGTAATTTTAGCTGGGTCAAATACCAAACCATCAGATTCTTGATAGCGTTGACTAACTGGTAAAGCATATAACTGAGCAAGAAGACTTTGGAGGCTATCCTCTTGATCTACTGGGATGCTTGTTGCTGGGCTATCGGCTTGAGAACTTGGTGTAACACTTGGATTTGGTTTATAATCCGTCAGGCTTGGTTGACTTCCTCTTCCAGCTAGATAGGCTTGAGCTGCTGCTAATTCACTTGAAGATAGGGCACTCTTTGGAACGTAGTGATAATGCCCACCGTGAGGAACGATATAAGCATCCCCTGTATCTTCAATAATATCTGCAGCATTAAAGACATAACCATCATCCGTTGTATATCGGCCTTGAGCTCGTGCAGCAAGAACTTCCTCACTTGCATTACCACTATCTGATGTGTGTTCTTGTTTTTGCTGCTCGATTTGTTCTTTGGTACGGACATTATCGGCATGGCTTGCATCTTTTAGATAGACATAGTATTTGCCATCCACTTTGATGATATAGCCACCTTTAATCTCATTGACAATATCTTGATCACGCAACTGATAGTTCGGATCTTTCATGACCAGTTCTTCACTAAAGATTGCATCATAAGGCACCTTACCATTATAGTAATGGAAATGGTCGCCGTGGGAAGTCACATAACCTTGATCAGTGATCTTGGTAACAATCTGTTCAGCTTCTATCCCTTCCTTTTTGCTAACTTGGTCTGGTGTCAGAGATTCATTCTTCTTAGCTTCAGATCCTTTACCGTCAACATAGGATACACGATTATCATCTTTTTTCTCAGGTGCTTGATGTTGATTCAAAGCATAAACGCAGACACTTAAAGCAAGGACCACTGCAGATCCTGCTAAATATTTTTTATTACTCTTCATAATCTCCTCATTTCAATTCTTCAGCTAAGATAGCCATATTTTCTTCTAGGTTTTCTAAGTAGGACTTGTCATTTTGTGGGTCTGCCTCTAAAGGATTGAGTGTTTTCAGACTCACACCTGTTGATTTGACAAGTGTATCAGCTACCTTAGATGATGCATTACTCTCTGTAAAGATGGTTTTGACCTTATAAGTCTTTACAAATTCCTGGATTTCAGTCAATTGTCTTGGACTTGGTTCTTGATCAGGAGATATTCCTGCAATCCCAAGCTGGTTGAGTCCAAATCGTTTTGCCAAATATGAAAAGGCTGTGTGTTGGGTCACAAAGGTCTTTTGATTAGCTTTTTCAAAGATGGGTTGGTATTTCTTGGTTAAGTCATGAGCTTTAGCACTAAAGTTCTGTGCATTTTTCTGATAGGTATCCTTGTTAGTACTGTCCAGTTCGGATAACTTATCAGCAATTATCTGTGCTTCTTCAGCAACCTTTTCAGGATCTAACCATGTGTGAGGATCGTACAAGGTCTTCTCATCAATCCCATCTCCAGCCTGCATATCTTCTAACCCAGGCACGCGCTCCAAGGTCATACCTTCAGATGCTTCCAACACCTTTACCTTGGACTTTTGTAGGCTTGGATCCAAACTTCCCGCCCATGACTCTAATGTATGAGAATGATAAACAAAAACATCGGCATCATAGATGGCTGCAATATCATTTGCAGAAGGCTCAAAGGAATGGATACCAGAACTAGACTGAATCATCCGCACATCATTTAGATCACCTGAAATTTCTTTGACCATGGAATAGACAGGATAAAAACTGGTCACAATCTTCATTTCCTTAGTTTCAACACTCTTGTCTTGACCTGTCTTTTGTCCACAAGCTCCTAAGACAAGAACAAAGAAGGCAAGCATAAGCCATAGGATACTTCTTTTTTTCATAACAACTCCTTAACTAGTATTTAACCATTTAATTAACTAGTAAATAGTTTAACTTTATTTAGAAAATATGTCAAGAATTTTTTCACAATTTCATGAAAAAGAGAACAGAATCCATATTCTGCTCCCTTTTTATCTTCTATAATAGTTGTATAATTACTTACTCTCCTTTAGCAAAACTAATAGCTTTTCAGCTTCTGCCATAATAGTATTGTTGTCCTGAGAACCAAATGACAGGTTATTTTTTAATCCTGTGAGAGTTTCGTTGGCATTGGACTTGAGAATTGGATCCTGAATCTTTTTAAGTAACTCTTCCGCCTCTCTCAGTTTTTCTTCAACCTTTTTAGTTTCAACTTGAGGTTCCTCTGGTTCCGATGATGATTCTTCTTCTGATTCCTCTGGTTCTTTTGGTTTTGGAGATTCTGCGTTCTCATTTTTCGTTTTTCCCTCCTCAATTTTTTCTGTCTGAGGTTTCTCCTCTGTTGGTTTCTCTGTTTGATTGTTAGCAGCTTGACTATTGTGGTTTCTTTGAACATGGTCGCTGGCATTTCCCCAACCACTATCCGAATGCGGACGTTCGTTTGGATGTTCGACATAGTACTTCACAGTCGCAAAGAGATCTTCTAGACTATACCCTTTAGGTGCCTCATAGAGTCCTTCGTCAAACCAACCAAATTTAATGTTATGGTAATGGTCGTAATGAGGTATAATTAAGCTACTATTTTTAACTTCAACAGTATGTTGTAGATTGTAAGGAATATGATCAAGTGGAACCTTCTTAGCTGCTTTTACTCGATTGTAAATCGCTTCTGCTCCCTTAGCTTCAGTATTTCCTGAACTTTGATGATTTGTTGAAGGAGGTGTCAAACCTTTCTCTTTAGCATAAGCTTGACCTGCTGCTCTTTCAGCTTCAGACAAACTATCTTTCTTAATCCAATGACTGTGGCTCATATGCGGAGTTACATAGGCCTCCCCCTCATCACTGGTGATATCACGGGGATCAAAGATATAGCCATCTTCTGTTGTATACTTGCCTGCCAACTTGGCTACTTGAATCTCATTATCTGTGTAAGTTATTTGTGCATTTGGTTTTCCTAAACGTTCTGGATGACGAATCGGCGCTAGAAAAGCAAGGATATCATCAACTAACTTGACTTTATCACTTGACTCATCGTTGAGACGTTCCAATAGTCTATCCAAAGCGTCAAAATCAGCTTGGCGCCCTTTATTGGAAATCAAATCTTGATGAACTGTTGCTAGTAAATCATAAACTTTGTTGTAAAATTTTTGATAACCAGATGCAAGATTGGTTTTCTTAGCTCCTAACTCATGAGACAAACTTTCTTGTTTGGCAAGTTTATTATCAATGGCTGCAACAGTTTCTACTGAAAGTTCCTTGGCAGAAATATAACGCGAAATTCCATTCTCTTCGAAGACATAACCATCAACCACCTTTCGAATCGCCTGTTTTACAAATTTTCCATCAATTGGATTGCTTGGAGCTGGTTGAGGATTTGGTACAGGTTGTGGACTTGGTATTGGGGTAGGCTCTGGAGCAGGGATTGGATTTGGAAGACTTGGAGTCGGAATTGGTTTTAATTCTTTACCACCTGCAGTTGTATGATTTCCTTGATAATTTTCAGAAATCATTCTCGCAATCTTCTGCTCTAAATCAGACATTTGAGAATAAGGGATAAAATGATAGTGATCCCCATGAGGTACCGCTACCCCATTCGCAGTTTTTCTTGTAATTTGCGCTGGATCAAAGACAAGCCCATCTGATTCCACATGTCGTTGGCTAAGTGGCAAGGCATAAAGTTGTTTCAAAAGACTAGATACATCTTCACTTGGACTTGCTTGATAACTATTATCCACTTGTGGGCTAACAGTTGGAGCCCATCTACTAATATTTGTCTCAACATTACTTTGATTTGTTTGTCCATATGAACTACTATTCGATGCCTCTGATGAGCTACTGCTAGAAGAATTTATTGACGGACGATACCCAACTGAGCTTGTTTGACTACCTTTACCAGATAAGAAGGCTCGAGCTGCAGCTAATTCACTGGCAGACAAGTCACTCTTTGGAATATAATGAAAGTGATTGCCATGTGGAACGATGTAAGCATCGCCAGTATCCTCGATAATATCACTTGCATTAAAAACATAGCCGTCATCCGTTGTATAACGTCCCTGAGCCCTTGCTAGGGTAACTTCATTGCTAACTTTTGTTCCACTACCATGTCCGTGTTCTTGCTTCTGACGATTGATCTCATCCTTACTACGAATATTTTCTGCATGGGATGCATCTTTGAGGTATACATAATAGCGACCATCAACCTTGATGACATAACCACCCTTGACTTCGTTGACAATGTCTGAATCCTTCAACTGATAATTCGGATCTTTCATCAGAAGTTCTTCACTAATGATTGCATCATAAGGAACCTTGCCATTAAAGTAATGATAATGGTCCCCATGTGAAGTTACGTAACCTTGATCGGTAATCTTAACGACGATCTGCTCAGCATTGATCCCCTCTCGCTGACTAACCTCATCAGGCGTCAGATTTTCAGTCTTAGCACCAGCCTGATTCCCTTCTATATAAGACACACGATTAGACTCTTTGCTAGTCTGTACTGCTTGGTAACGCCCCAATTCATAACTTGAAAGGCTTAAAGTCAAAAGAGCTACTGAACCAAGAACATATTTTTTATTGATTTTCATCTAAACACACTTCCTATTTCATTTATTCGTTAAATAAAGAACTACACTTTTTCCTAAAGAACTTCCTTAACTGGTTAATTATATAATTGAAAAACGAAAAC
Source organism: Streptococcus sp. 27098_8_69 (assembly GCF_041432445.1). NCBI lineage: Bacteria > Bacillati > Bacillota > Bacilli > Lactobacillales > Streptococcaceae > Streptococcus > Streptococcus sp. 27098_8_69. Next base: position 214,591 of record NZ_JAPVZO010000001.1, read on the forward strand.
ACTTTTAAAACTCCTCCTTCTATTTTCTATTTATCAAACAAGATTTGAGCGAGTGAGTTACCTCTTTATGTACTTAACCAGTTATTTAACTAGTTAATAGTTTACTCCTATAACATAAATCTGTCAAGAATTTTTTTGTCTTTCAGGTAAAATCTAGATAAAAAAGAGGAATATCCCCTAGTATGAGATAGATTCCTCTTTATAATATTTTAGTGTTGAAATGGCATAAAATCCGAAACAAAGGAAATGTTATCCTTATCTTCTGCGTTGACAAAATTTAAAAATAGCTTTTGAAATTCTTCAAATTCATAGTCTGAATGGCAAATCCATTCTTTACCGGTAGAGACATACCATTTCCCAAGACTTGTAAGTTCTTCCTTGGTTAAGGATGGTACATGAGAGCAATGTTCAAAGTTAATAATATAAACTTTTTCATAGATTGATTTGATAAAATCTTTGAGCATAAACTTTCCTCGCTTAAATTTTATACCTAATAACTAGTTGTACTATTCAATCACTTGGGTCTCAGCTAGTTTTTTGTACCAATGTGCAGATTTCTTAGGATAACGTTCTTGTGTATCGAAATCAACATAGAAAAGTCCGTAACGTTTTTCATAACCATTAGACCATGAGAAGACGTCCATCAATGACCAGATGAAGTATCCTTTGACGTTCGCACCATCTGCAATCGCATCAGACAATACTTCCAAGTGTTGTTTCACATAATCAATACGGCCATCATCGTAAACAGTGTTGTCCACAAATTCATCTTTGTATCCAAGTCCGTTTTCAGTGATGTAGATCTTCTTGTAGTTTGGATAATCTTTCTTAACACGCATGATTTGATCATACAAACCTTGAGGGTAGATGATCCAGTCCCAGTCAGTACGAGGTACATAGTCAGGAGCTACACGACGACCAACACCTTTAATTTGATACTTAGAGCTTCCTTTTTCACCTTTACCGTTATGGATAATCTCAGTTTCTCCATCAAAGGCTTCCATCCAGTCACTCATGTAGTAGTTAATTCCAAGGAAGTCGTTCAAATCTTTAGCTGCTTCAAGTGCTGCAAAGTCTTCGTCACGAAGATCCAAGCTACCACCATTTACTGATAAGATGTGGTTTACACCTTCCATTGTTGCATCTGAATAGTGTCCAAGGTATGTAGCATCCAAGATAAATTTGTTGTGGATGATATCTTCCAACTCAGCAGCACGAACGTCTGCAGGATTTTTAGGATCCAATGGATACTTAGTTGGAAGGGCGTGAACAACCCCGATTTCACCTTTGTAGCCTTTGTCTTTGTACAATTTCACAGCACGTGCATGAGAAACCATCATATTGTGGTGGGATTGGAAGACTTTCGCAAGGTCATATTGAATACCTGGTGGGAATTTACCGACCAAGTATTGACCGTCACCGATTGGTCCAATTTCATTAAAGGTTGTCCAGTAGTTTACTTCTGGAAATTCTTCAAAACAGAAGGCCGCATAATCTACAAAGTGTTCAATGTTTTCACGATTTAAGAAGTCTCCATTTGAGTGAAGAGCTTCAGGTGTATCAAAGTGATGAAGAGTAACAAACGGTTCTACATGGCGTTTATGACATTCTGCAAATAAGTTATGATAGAATTCTACCCCTTTTGGATTTACTTCACCATAACCAGTTGGAAAAATACGTGACCAAGCAATTGAAATACGGATACCGTTTACCCCATATTCCTCAGCCAACTGCAAATCTACTGGATATTTATGGTAGAAATCACTCGCTGGTTCAGCTGTGTACCAATAGTTATCTGCTAGGTATTTGTCCCAGGCAACAGGACCTTTACCATCTGTATGTGTAGCACCTTCAGCTTGATAAGCTGCTGTTGCGCCACCGAAAATAAAATCTTTAGGAAGTGTTTTTGTCATTTTTTCACCTATTTCTTGATTGGATAAAATGAAAAGTGAGAGGAGAGGAGTTAGTGAGCTATCCATCTCCATCTCACTTCTTGTAGCAAGTCACCGAATTGTGACATGAGGAGGTAAAAACGATATTTTTTTACCGACGAATTAACAAGGCGATTAGGAAATTCGCCATAGCGATTTCCGTAATGATAGGAAACCGTTTCACAGTCCCTAAGGTTAGTCGAATTGTGACATGAGGAGGTAAAAACGATATTTTTTTACCGACGAATTAACAAGGCGATTAGGAAATTCGCCACAGCGATTTCCGTGATGATAGGAGACTGTTTTACAGTCCCTATCATCAATCGAATTGCGCTTGAACAAATGCAAGAGCACCTTTACCGTCACGAGTCAACTTGATGTATTGAGCTCCTTCAGTCTTAGCCAATTTGATTCCAAGTTTATCTGTTTCAGCCTTCATATCTTCGAAGTTTGAAGCGACCTGTGGTGCTAAGATAACCAAATCAAACTCAGGTAGCATCTCACGGTGAGCACCGTAACCACCAGCAGCGGCCTTCACAGGAACATTGTATTCTGCAGCAGCTTTATTCAAAGCATTGGCAAGAAGACCACTTGTTCCTCCACCCGCACAAAGAACGAGGACGTTTGTTTCTTCAGTAATTGTATTTTGTGCTGATTCTACTCTAGCTTTTTCAAGAATAGCATCTGCTTTTGCAGTGTTAAAGTTTGCTGCAACTTTTTCTTTTAATTCATCATTAGCTTTACCTGAACGTTCTTCTTCAAGAATTTGTTCATCATAAACCTTGAGGAATGGATAGTAGATAACAATATCTACTACAATTAATAATGCTGCAAGAGCGAATGATAAGAACTGGAAGTTTGTACCAAGAACAATACCAAGAGGTCCTGGTGTAGTCCATGGAAGGTTGGCAGTAAATGAGTTCATGCCAAGAGTTTCGATAAAGAACTTAAAGATCCATACGTTTGCAATAGGTGCGAAGATAAATGGAATAAAGAAGATTGGGTTCAAAACAAGTGGTGCACCAAACAAGATTGGTTCGTTTACACCGAAGAATGTAGGAACTACTGAAGCACGACCGATTGCACGGTTACGTTTAGATTTTGTTAACCACATGAACATGAATGGAACAACCAGTGTCGCACCTGTACCACCCATAGTGACGATAAACATTTGTGTACCAGATGTAAGGATCTTATCAGCGTGCATACCTTGTTGAAGAAGGTTCAAGTTGACTTCGGCATTTGCATAAGTGATCGCTGCAATGGCAGGTTCAACGATAGATGGGCCGTGAATACCGACAAACCAGAAGAAGGCAAAAGCACCAAAGATAATAGTAATACCAAGATAACCGTCTGCTGCTGAGAATAATGGAGCAAAGAATTTACCAATTGATTCTGCAACGCTTGCACCAACAAATTGACGAGCGAGCAAGTCAAGAGCATAAAGAGAAACAACTGAAAGCGTAAACGGAATAACGTCTTTAAAGACTTGTGAGATATTCGGTGGAACTTCGTCAGGCATGCGAATAGTAACGTTGTTCTTCACACAAACCTTATAGATAGCTACAGTTACAAAAGCTGCCAGGAAGGCTGAAAGCAACCCTTTTGTACCAAGGAAACCAGTTGCAAAGCCACCCTCGATTGGGTCAGCTGCTAACATCAGCAAACCAACAATAGCCGCCAATAGCGTTGACATATAGTTGATTTGGTTGGTTTTCTCCATACTACGATTGACGGAGTCTGTTAAAGATTTAGCAGTGGTACCAGCTACCAAGACTGCTAGAATCCCCATAGAGTAGCTGTAAGGTTTCATCAAAAGTGCTACTACTTCATCAGACCATTTAAAGCCCCAAGAGTTTGGAACAAAAGCAATCAAGATAAAAATACTTGAGAAGAGAATGACTGGCATTCCTGCGATAAATCCATCCCGAATAGCACGAAGATAGATATTTCGAGATAGTTTTTCAAAGAAAGGCTTCCCTTTCTCGATATAGGCAATTAACTTATTCATTATTTAGCTCCTCTTTTATAAAGTTCGATTAAATGGTGCATCAAATCTTTTAACAAAATAGTTGTCATCAAGTGATCTTGGCCATGCATCATGGTCACGCTATAAGCCAAATCATCACCTGCAGCTTCCTTGGTTAAAAGACTCGTTTGCGCGTGGTGTGCTTCAGCGATACAGCTACCAGCTTCCTCAACTAAGCTATCCGCTTTCGCAAAATCACCTGCTTCAGCAGCCTTCAAAGCTTCCAATAATTTTGAACGAGCATCGCCAGCATAGGCTACGATTTCAAAACCTAACAATGTTACTTCTTCTCTATTCATGATAGAATACTCCTTATATTTTTTAATAGATGTTATGACAATAAACGTTGAATGTGTAGAACAAGATAAACTCGTTCACTCTTGTAGAGGTCAAGACCAGTTTCCTGAGCAATGACTTCATAAATTTTGCTACCAATTTCGAATGCTTCTGGATAGGTATTCTTTATATGTTCTTCCATATCGAGCAAGGATTGATTATCATCGCGACTACGATCCAGATAATCCAAGAAATAATTGAGATGAATCATAAAGCGGTCGTAGAAATTATTATTTTCAGGTGTTCGCTGTATTTTATAGCTCTTCAAAACGCTTTCGACCCTCTTTAAAATTTCCTTTCTCTTATCAATCGACTCAACCACTTCGACTTCATTTTCACCTTCTGCATTGATGAAGTGATAAGCGATACGAATGATCTCGTCTTCAGGAAAATTTTCTGTCAGTTTTTGACGATAAATTTCAAAAGCTTCTTGTGCAATTTGAAAAGCGATAGGATACTTGGCAGAAATATCAGGCAAGTTACTATCCTTATAGCGTCCTTGACTAATAGCCTGATAAGAACAATAGATATGGTCTGTCAGAGTGACGTATAGATACTCTTGGACAGGATATTGATATTTTTTAGAAAGATTATCAATTATCTCATAAGTGACCGTAATAAAATCAAGCGGTACATCCTTGAGAAGAGCCATAAAATTTTCTCGCGACTCTTCTGTTTTCATCCGGAAAACTTTTTCAACCTGATCCTCAGAAATCAAATCTCCCTTCTTCTTACCGAATGAAATACCCTTACCAATTACGATCAACTCCTCTCCCTTGCTATTACGCACAAGAGAAACATTGTTATTCATTGGATTTAATATCCGATACATGGCAACCTCCTTGCCCTATTATTTAAGTTTTGTGAGCATAAAAAATGACCACAAATGAACTCAGAAAATATACATCTGAGTCATCTGTGATCATGCCTAATATTACTTAGTAACACTCACTTTGTATTAACTTGTGACTTTAGTATACCACAAGAATGATTTTTTGTAAACCTTTACATACAACTTTTTTTAAAAGTTTTTTTACTAGGTTTTAGGACATAAAGGGGGAAGTTTACACACGTTCAGTCCATGAAGTAGCTGTTGTTTGAAGTACTTTATTAAGTTCATCAATGTTTTCAAATCCAGTTGTACGAAGCCATTCGCGAGCTGCTGCTTCACCATCTTTGATGTAAGCTTCAACTGATCCAGCCCATGTTGCACGTCCACAAAGAACTCCGTTGAAGTTTGCGCCTGATTCGTGGGCAAAGACAAGAGTTTCTTGGAATAGCTTAGCGGATACACCTGCACTCAAGTAGATGTAAGGAAGATTAGTAGCTTCGTCTTGGGCTTTGAAGAATGCTGCTGCTTCTTCACGTGTATGAACAACTTCACCTTCAGCAAAGCCTTCAACGTACTTAACGTTAACTGGAACTTCTACTTTCAAGACATCGATGTTAAAGCGTGGATCTGAGAATACTTTCATCGCACCGATAACCTTGTGTGGTTTCACTTTAGCGTATTCTGCAGAACCTGCATCAGCAATCTTTTCATCGTAAGCCAAGATTTCAAGGAAGAATGGAATGTCTTCAGCCACACACTCAGAACCAATACGTTCGATGTAGGCTTGTTTTTGTTGGTTGAGTTCGTCAGAGCTATCTACGTCATAGTAAAGCAAGAACTTAACAGCATCTGCACCTTGTTCTTTGATACGTTTTGCAGACCAAACATCCAAGCAGTCTGGCAAGCGTTTTGTGCTTGTTGTGTCGTATCCTGTTTTTTCATAAGCGAGGAGAAGACCAGCTTTTGGATCAAGTGCTTTAGTCGCTGGAAGTCCGTACTCAGGGTCAAGAAGCATTGATGAAGCGTATTTAGTCAATTCATCCGCTACCAACACTTTAAGTTCTTCCATTTGAGCTACTGTTGGCTCTTCTGTTTGGTATTGAGCCATAAGGCGTTTCAAAGCACCACGTTGGTCAAAAGCAAGAGCTGAGATGATACCATTTTCGTCTGAGAGTTTTTCCAAACATGCACGTTTATTTTCTGTTAAAACCATTTTATACCTCTTTCACTACTAGTTGGTCATATAGGCCTTGATAGTTAGCCATATTGACATGACCGGTCATTTTTTCTTGAGCATTTAGCATACCAAGGACATTCGCCTTAGTCAGCAATTCTTGATCAGATTCTTTATGGAAAAGACCTGATGCAATACCTGCAACGGTTGAATCACCAGATCCAACTGGGTTTACAACTTGGATTTTTGGAATATCCACTTTATAGAAAGTGTCCCCGTGTTTTGCAAAGGCACCATTAGCACCTAAGGAAACGATAATCCACTCAATTCCTTCAAATAGGGGCTCTTGAAGAACCTCTTTTAATTCATCCAAGTCTTTAGAAATTTCTCTTCCTAAAAGTTGAGACAATTCTTCATTATTTGGTTTGATAACTGTTGGCTTATGTGGAGATTCAAGAACCGCCTGAAGTGCAGATCCTGAACAGTCCAAGACAACAGGTTTACCAGCTTGGTTAGCAAGTTCAACCAGACTAGCATAATAGTCAACAGGAAGTCCTGCTGGTAGACTACCTGAAATGGCTACTACCTCTACAGTCTCTAAAAGTTTCTTGAAATGGGCCAAGAAATCTTGACCTTCTTGTTCTTGAACTTTAGGACCTTTTTCTAGGATTTCTGTTTGATTTTCTCCATGTAGAATTGCGATACAGTTACGGGTTTCACCTTGAATAGAGAAGAAACGTTTGCTTACTTTATCATCAATATTTTCTACTAAAAAATCACCAAGTTTACCACCAACAAGTCCTGTCGCGACTACAGAATCACCAAATTCTGATAGAACTCGTGTAACATTGAGTCCCTTACCACCCGCTGTTTTCGTAACATCGACAACACGGTTGACAGTGTCAATTTTCAATTCATCCAAAGGATATGAAATATCGATGGATGGGTTCATTGTGACTGTTAAAATCATAAGTCACCTCTTAGTCGTGGTATTCACCGCGATCCCATTTTTCAAGGAACTCTGTAAAGAAGTTGGCATCTGTTTGATGATCGTTATGAGTTTCAACGTGTTGGATTTTAGCGATCAATTTTTTATTTTCTTCAGATGGTTTGTATTCAGCGTTAATGAAAGCTTCAATGATATCACACATAAGCAATTCACCAGTGATTTTACCACCAAATCCGATAACGTTAGCATTCAATTGTTCTTTTGCATAAAGAGCTGTTGTCATATCACGAACCAAAGCAGAACGAACACCTGGAACTTTGTTAACAGCATTATTGATACCTACACCAGTACCACAGATACATACACCAAGATCAGCTTGGCCACTAACTACTGCTTCACCAACTTTTTTACCAAAGATTGGGTAGTGGGTACGAGCGTGGTCATAAGTACCAAAGTCGATGACTTCATGTCCTTTTGATTTCAAAAATTCTGAAACCGCCATTTTTTCATTTGTTACGATGTGGTCACATCCAATTGCAATTCTCATTTTTATCTTACCTTTCTTTCGTTATAAAAATTAGCACATTTTGTTCAACATGTCGACACGAATTTGGTGACGACCGCCGTCATACTTACCATTTACAAAGCCTTTAGCAATGTTTTTAGCCAATTCGTCACCAACGAGTTGAGCACCCATAGTAATCATACGTGAGTTGTTGTGACCACGAGTCATATAGGCTGAACGTTCGTCAGATACTTCTGCTGCAACCATTCCCTTGATTTTAGTTGCAACCATAAATGGACCTGCACCATAAGCATCAATGACAATACCAAGGTTTTGTTCTTCTTTTTTAACTTCTTCAGCAACTGCAAGAGTTACATCAACGAAGTCTTGACCTTCAGCTGTAACATCCACAACGTGGAAGTTTTCTTTTTCCAAGAAATCTTTAACGACTTCTTTCAATCTCAAACCTGCAGCATCTGCACCAATAACAATAGACATATTGTATACTCCTTTTTTATATAGACCAGTAAAAATTTTTTGGTTCTGGAAAGAAAATGACCATCACCAAGTAGTTACTGGTAGTTTTTGTTGACTATTTTAGTTTAAGAATGATTTATCTAATCACTCTTTGTAACTTCTCCTTGGAGAAATTGGAAGAATAACTTGTTAAAACAAACACAAATTGTTCTTTCTAAACATAATATACTACTATTGTTTAAAAAAGTCAACAGTTTATGTTTGTTTTTGTTTATTTTTTAGAGAATTTCTATATCAAAACCAATTTGATCACTTTGACCTGGATTTAAGATTCGAACATTTTTCTTATCTTCTAGATGATCGCCCTCTTCGAGTGAAGTTGACAAACCTGACCAAGGTTCAAGAGCAAGGAAGGGACCTTTATTAAGCGTTGACCAAACGATGAGGTTTGGAAACTCCTTAAAGTCTAGTTTCAACCCTTTATCATGCTTACGTGACCGTAAGGAAACAGAGCGAGAGGCTAACTCGTCTAAAGTCACAGCATCATAGCTAAAGAAATCATAGTTTAGATCCAATTCTTTTTGGTCTTTTAACCAGCTACTTCTATCTTGAAAATCTAACATCCCTGTTTCTGGGAATGGTTTAGGAACTGTACAAGTTTCTGACTTTTCAAATTCAAGATAGTAGTCTTCATAAGCTTCATCATCAAATAAAGGACAGTTAAAGCCAGGATGTCCACCAATAAAGTAAGGCATTTTCTTATCTGTTTCCTTATTGGTAACTTGATACTGTGTTCGAATAGTCTTTCCCGTAACAGTATAAGTTATTTCTAGACGAAAATGATAGGGATAGTTCTCATACATTTCTTGGTCATCTTCGATAGCAAAGGTGACAGAGTTCTCTGTTTGTTCTACTAATTCAAATTCTTTTTTTCGAACCAATCCATGACGTGGAATTTTACCTTTTACTTGACTACCATCTTCTTGATCATACAAGACACTATCATTTCTAACGGATCCACAAATTGGAAATAAAACAGGTGCTTGTCCACTCCAGTAAGTTGGATTTCCCTGCCACAAATACTCCATTCCATCTTTGTCTTTTATTGAAGAAAGTGCACCACCAAAAGTTTGAAACTGTACACATAGCTGTTCTGTTTTTAATTCAATCATTAGAATTACCTCCATTTATTTAAGACCTAAAAAAACTAGGCTGTCGACTCCAGATTTGGAAACTGACAACCTAGTTTTTACAATTTACATTTTTAGGAGCGAATTATTTTGCGTTTGCTGCGTATTCTTCATTACGTTTGATCATTTGTTTTCTGTACCATGCAAAGATACCAACGTAGAATACTAGGAATACTAATGCGCCAAGGATAGCTTTGATATCACCAGTTGTAGCATTACCAATTGCCCAACCAAATAGTTTTTCGATTGGTCCTTCAAGAGTTGAGTGAGTAATCAATTGAGTTTGGCTTACACCTTCTGGGAAGGCACCTACACCTTTAGCAAGTTCTGTTGCAAATGGTGCGATAAGTGTACCTGAAAGAAGGAAGAGTGGCAACAAGAGTGTTCCGAAGATAATCATACGGAGCAATTTACCACGAGTAACTACCAAGAGAGCTGGAGTTACACCCATTGCGATGATACCAGCAAGTGGCAAGATACCATTTCCGACATTTGAAAGAAGCACAGCTTCAACCAACATGATTGGTGCAAGTACGTTGGCACAAGCCCAGATTTCAGCACGACCAGCGATAAATGGCCAGTCAAGACCGATGTTGAATTTACGTCCTTGAAGACGTTTAGTAGCAACGTTTGTAATACCTTGTGAAAGTGGTTCTACGGCTGCGATGAACCATGAACCGATCAATGAGAAGAGCTCCAAGCAGACACCGGCAGTCAAACCAAGTGACAACCAACCTTTAATAACAAGTTCCCATTTTTCAGCACCTTCAACACCAGGAACTGGATGTGGAGTTCCCATCAAACCGATAACGATACCAAGGATGAAACCGATGAAGAATTTAGATCCCCAGAAACCGATTCGTTTGTTCAATTTAGCAGCGTCAAAGTCGTATTTATCAAGACCTGGGAAGAGTTTATCAAAAATCTTATCCAAAACCATGATAACTGGGTTCATCATGTAGTTCATGTGAGTTGAAGTCATTGGTGATGAACTTGGTGCGTTAAGAAGGTCATCAAATGTTGGTTTCATCAAGTCAGAGTTGATGATTTTAAGAACCCCTACAAGGACAACTGCTGCAGTCGCGATGAAGAGTGAAACTCCTTGGCTAACTCCATTGTTGTCAGCGTACCATTTAATCAAAAGACCTGTGATAGACAAGTGCCAGATATCAAAGATATCGACGTCAAGTGTATCAGTTTTCTTCATTGCAAGCATTACAATGTTGACGATCAACATCACAAGCAAGAAGTAAAGTGTCCAAGCTGAACCCCAAGTGATTGTAGCAAGTGGTGCCCAACCAACGTCGGTGATGTTCAATTGAATACCAGTATTTTCAACGAATTTTGCAAGAGAAGCTGAGAAAGCTCCGTTAAGCATTCCGATGATAGCACCGATACCAGTAAGTGCGATGGCAAGTTTGATACCACCTTCAAGTGCTTTGGAGAATTTCACTCCAAATAGTAAAGCCAATACTGTCAAAATGATCAGCATGATAATTGGGCCACCCATATCCAAGATTGGCTTGAATACTTTATTGGCCAAGTCAATAATGAAATCCATAATTTTCCTCCCTTTATTTTTATGGAATATTTACAAATTAATAATTAGCTTAGACCATGTTCTTTGATAGCTGCTTCAATATTGTCATAAACTGGAGCGCTCATAGCTGGAATACGGAACAAGATTGGTCCTGCTTCAACAACTGGGATACCTGGTTCAAAACCTAAATCAGTAGCAGCGATTGGTGTGAAGATATCATAACCTTTAATCAAGTCTTCATTGACATCTTTTACCATAACAGCATCACATTGAACATCGTACCCACGGTTAGAAAGTTCTTCTTCAAGAGCACTTTTAATTTGGTGGCTTGAGTTAACACCTGCACCACAAGCAGCAAGAATTTTAATCATTTGGATTTCCTCCGTTTTTATATAAAAATTATTAACAAATTAAGCAGTCGCTTCTGAGATATATTGGAACAAAGCTTCAGGTTCCGTAATCTTAGAGAGCGCTTCAAGATGACCATTGCCTGTAAAGAAGTCCATCAACTGCGCAAGAATATTTGTTTGACTTGAGCTTGAATTGTTGATGATAAAGAAGAGTAATGATACTTCTACTTCCTTATCAGGGGCAATCATATTGTGGAACGTTACTGGTTTTTCCAGACGAACCACGACAACATTTTCAGTTAGATTATGAATTGTATCAGTATGAGGAATAGCTACGTTAGGCAAATCCTTCCCTAAAAACTCCATATCCAAACCAGTTGGGAACGATTTTTCACGTTCAATCAAGGCCGAACGATAGGTCTCTGTAACAACTTTCTTTTCTTCCAATATGGTTGCAACTTGATCGAAAAGTTGCTCTTGATTATCTGCTTCTAAGCAAAAGACTAGGTCTTTGTCAAAGAAATGATCTAATCCCATGACCTTCTCCCTTCATATTTAACTTTTATGGTATAAGTATAACACTATATGAAACCGTTGTCAATATTTTTTTTGTTGCATTTTGTTTGATTTTTATTTTTTTTGTTTACGAATTAAACATTTAATAATTTCAAACATATTTTTTATAATTTCCTAATAAGTATAATAAAAAAACAGGAATGACTCCTGTTTTCACGATGTTAACTCTTTTTATTGGTCCAACTTTCTTCCACCATTGGAAGGAGATTTTTTAATACCTCTAGAACACCTTCAAGAGAAACATATCTAAACTTACCATCATCGGATTTAAATACCCAGATAATTAAATATTTACCATTCTTAGCAATACAGTTTACTACGTAGGCCTCATAGCCACCGATAGTTGATTTTGACCCCCATACCTTGGAAAAGTCTTGACTTTTCTGTTTAGATTCATAAATGCTAGTTGAAATTTGAACAGTTTCTAGCGCTGCATATTCGCTTTCACTAATACCAAACTGTTCTGGTTTAAAAGTATTGAGAGTTACAATGTTGACATCCGTTCCATCACAGTACTGAATGTCATCTCCACCTTCAATTTCTTTGAAATGAACCCATGATTTAGGAATTTTCACATATCCATAATCATCAGATCCAACTATTTGCGTTTCTTCCGTCTGGCTAGATAAGAAAGGCGATGATTAAGTGCCACTGGTCCGGACGTGGTTTGCAACCACGTAAAAAAAGCCTCAGTATTCGCACTGCTGGTGCTTTTCCATTGCTCCTGGCCTAGAAAACTATCACTTTTTCGCAGAATCCGTATAACACATTTACGGATCAGGTGCAAGAAAATACGTTTTTTGAGAGGTTCTGACTAAAAATAAGACTATTTATTTTTTATTGTTTTTTATTGTAGAGCAGACCCAACCGAATGAACATAGGTTGTAGAAAGCAAATGAAAAAACTGCAAGGATGATAGCTCCTGTATCTAAATAACCTCTTTCAAGACCGTTTTTCAACAACAACAAGCCTGTAGTTTCGACAACGATCAAACATAAAAATATATAAAAAATTTTCGCATTAAGCATATTGTTACCGCTTTCTTTTTATTTGGTTTTATTGTATAATAAAAGTTGAAAAAAATCAAAAATACATCCCCCCCATCTAACGGCTGGTTTGCACCAGAACGCTATAAGCCCAAATTACCAGCCAGCGCCTAAAGACGCTGGCTTTCACCTTGTTCAAGCCTCATTGTCACTTGCCTCTTAAAAAGGCGTGAGTATTACTTGCCACTATCCCTAAAGGGATCCTCATATTTTTTTATACTCAATTTATCTAGTGCTATATCATGCTTTACTTATTTTCAAATTTTCATACTCGTGAAGAAATCATCCACTGGATAATTTCTTTAATCTTGGATATATTTCCTTATTGTGGCTTCATTAAGCCCTACTGTACTCACGTAATAACCTTCCGACCAGAAATGTCTATTCCCAAACTTATATAGTTGATTGAAATAAGATATGAACAAAGAGATTAGGAAAGTCAAATCAATTTCTAAAAATGTTTTAGAATCTGTAGTGTACTATCCCAAGTTCAATCTGCTATACTTGAGGTTGGCGCGTTTGTCAAACATTAAGAAAAGAGGCTGGGCAAAAAATCTTTAAAATCAGAAAAACGCATAATATCAGGTGTTGAAAACCTTGATACTATGCGTTATATTTTTTTCATTTTCGGAGAAAATTGACTTTTTACCCAGCCACTTAAAAAATCATTATTTTATATTTATCTTATTTTTTCTTGAGATCTCAACTATTCTTCATCCATACTCAAGACGCTGAGGAAGGCTTCCTGAGGTACTTCTACAGAACCGATGGCTTTCATGCGTTTCTTACCAGCTTTTTGTTTTTCGAGAAGTTTACGTTTACGTGAAACGTCACCACCATAACACTTGGCAAGAACGTTCTTACGAAGGGCCTTGATGTCAGTACGAGCAACAATCTTGTGTCCAATTGCTGCTTGAATTGGTACCTCGAATTGTTGACGAGGGATAATTTTCTTAAGCTTATCAACGATGAGTTTTCCACGTTCGTAAGCAAAATCCTTGTGAACGATAAAGCTAAGGGCATCCACCTTGTCTCCATTGAGAAGGATATCCATTTTCACAAGCTTAGATGGGCGGTACTCTGACAATTCGTAGTCAAAACTTGCATAACCACGTGTTGAAGACTTAAGCTTATCAAAGAAATCAAAGACGATTTCAGCAAGTGGGATTTGATAGATAACATTGACACGGTTATCATCAATATAGTCCATAGTCACAAAGTCACCACGCTTGCGCTGAGCTAGCTCCATCACTGCTCCAACAAACTCTTGCGGTACCATGATTTGCGCTTTAACATATGGTTCTTCAATGGTCGCAATCTTAGTTGGGTCTGGGAACTCAGATGGATTAGACACATCCATAGACTCGCCGTCTGTCAGATTGACTTTATAGATAACAGACGGAGCTGTCATGATGAGGTCGATGTTGAACTCACGTTCCAAACGTTCCTGGATAACATCCATATGAAGAAGTCCAAGGAAACCACAACGAAAACCAAATCCAAGTGCCTGAGATGTTTCTGGTTCAAACTGAAGACTAGCATCATTCAGTTGCAATTTTTCAAGGGCTTCACGAAGATCGTTGTATTTATTTGACTCGATTGGATAAAGACCTGCGAAAACCATAGGATTCATCTGCTTGTAGCCATGTAAGGGCTCTGCCGCAGGATTAGTTGCCAAGGTAACTGTATCACCCACACGAGTATCCTGAACCGTCTTGATAGAAGCCGCAATATAACCAACGTCCCCAGTCGCAAGAAAATCACGACCAACTGCTTTCGGAGTAAAAATACCAACTTCTGTCACATCAAAGGTCTTACCATTGCTCATAAGCTGAATCTTATCGCCAGGTTTGACCACTCCATCCATGACACGCACTTGGAGGATAACCCCACGGTAGGCATCGTAAACAGAGTCGAAAATCAATGCCTTAAGTGGCGCCGTCACATCACCTGTTGGGGCTGGTACTTTTTCGACAATTTGCTCGAGAATTTCTTCGATACCGATACCCGCCTTGGCTGAAGCCAATACTGCTTCGCTAGCGTCTAGACCAATGACATCCTCAATTTCCGTACGCACGCGCTCTGGATCTGCAGCTGGCAGGTCAATCTTGTTAATAACTGGCATGATTTCCAAATCATTATCCAAGGCCAGATAAACATTGGCAAGGGTTTGAGCCTCAATCCCTTGGGCAGCATCAACGACCAAAATAGCACCTTCACAGGCAGCTAGCGAACGTGAAACTTCATAGGTGAAGTCTACGTGTCCTGGTGTGTCAATCAAGTGGAAGATATAAGTCTCACCATCTTTAGCCGTATAATTAAGCTCGATAGCATTAAGCTTGATCGTAATTCCACGCTCACGCTCTAAATCCATACTATCCAAAAGTTGGGCCTGCATTTCGCGACTGGAAACTGTCTCTGTCTTTTCCAAAATACGGTCTGCTAGGGTTGACTTTCCATGGTCAATATGGGCGATAATAGAGAAGTTACGAATCTTCTCCTGTCGTTTTTTCAATTCTTCTAAGTTCATCATTCTCTTCCTTTCAGGGTATCTATTAATTATAAATTGTTTTTAACATTTTGACAAGACCATACCCTGTTAGGAGTACTAATCTTCAGCAACAAAGCCGTTATTTTCAATGAAGTAATGTTCTGTCATACCTTGGTCGGTAAAGACGATTCCATGAAGGACACCACCATAGACTGCTCCTCCATCCATTCCAATCTTGCCATCTTCTGTTATCCAGAGTTCAGATGTGCCAGGTTTTTGATCCAACAAACCATAGACTGGTGTATGACCAAAGACAATTGTTTTTCCAGTATGATTGGCTGCTTCGTGGAATGGTTTTCTGAGCCATACCTTCTTATAATCGGTAGTATCGTGCCAATCATCCAAAGTCAAATCAATACCGGCATGAACAAAAATATACTTATCTGTTTCAATGACAAAAGGCATCTGACGGATAAACTCCACTAAGTCTGCTGCTTCTGTCTCAACACGCTTCGCATCTACTACTCCATCTACTGGTGCATCTAGTGGACGGCCTAAAATGGAATTAATGGTTGTATCCCCACCATTACGACGATAGTGGTCATAGCTTTCTTCAGGATTATCCAGCCAAGTCAAAAACATGTACTCGTGGTTTCCTGATAAGCAGATAGCTACTTGCTTATCTACCAAATCCTTGACCATTTCAAGAACACGGCGGCTATCTTCTCCTCTATCAATCAAATCTCCAAGAAAGAGCAATTGAGTCTTGCCATCCCATGTTTTTAGTAAGTCTTCTAACATTCCAGCTTTTCCGTGGACATCACCAATTACATAATAGTCTGTCATTTATTTCTCCTTACTTTGTAATAATTCTCTCGCTTGAGTCAATGCTGCTTCTGTCACATTCTCCCCAGCCAACATCTTAGCGACTTCTTCAATCCTTTCCTCAACTGTCAACAAGCGAACTGTTGAAACGGTTGAATGTTCATTGCTAATCTTTTCGATGAAGAACTGATAATCTGCAATCGCAATAACTTGAGGAAGGTGAGAAATAGCTAATACTTGACCATGCTGCCCAATTTTATGAATCTTTTGTGCAATGGCTTGAGCTACACGACCTGAAACTCCCGTATCCACCTCATCAAAGACGATACTGGTCTTGCCTTCCTTACGAGAAAAAGCGGACTTGATAGCCAACATCAAACGAGACAATTCTCCTCCAGAAGCTACTTTTACTAATGGTTTAAAATCTTCTCCAGGGTTGGTTGAAATGTAAAATTCAACACTCTCATTACCTTCGCGACTGAATTTTCCTTGACTAAAACGAACTTGAAATTGTGCTTTCTCCATGTATAGGTCTTGCAATTCTTGCTTGATTTCAGCTTCTAAGTCCTGCGCTATTTTATGGCGAGCTTGAGCAACTTGACCTGCTAGATCCACAAGATTTTTTTCAAGTTTCTTGAGTTCGATTTCCATATCTTCAGAAGATAGATTATTTCCTGTTAGAAGATTGTATTCATCTGTAATCTTGGCAAAGTATTCAAGGACATCATCCACACTACCACCATACTTACGGGTAATGGTGTGAATCAAATCTAGTCGGCTTTCAACCTGCATCAGACGATTACCATCAAAATCTAAATCATCAATAATGGATTCCAAGCGCTTAGTGATATCTTCTAGAATATAATAGGATTCAGAAAGGGAGCTTGAAATCTCTCGATACTCTTGATCGAACTCTTCAAGACTTTCCATATCATTCATGGCCGAACGAACATTTGCAAGGCTTGAAAATTCTTCATTATCAAGCATACTATAAGCATTTGTTAAAGTATCTGCGATATGTTTATGGTTAAGAAGTTTGTCTCTTTCTTGATTAAGGGCAATATCTTCACCCGCTTTCAAATTAGCTGCTTCAATCTCAGCCATCTGAAATTCCAACATTTCAATACGAGCCTTGTGTTCCTGCTGATTTTTTTTGATATCAAACACTTGCTTGCGCATACGGCGATAGTTATCGAAACTCATCTGATAGGCTTCTTTTACTTCAAAGAAAGAAGTGTCCCCAAACTCATCCAACATCTGGATATGTCGATGTGGGCGCATTAACTCCTCTTGGTCATGTTGACCATGGATATCAACTAGCTGTTGACCAATCGTCCTTAATACTGAAAGATTAACCATCTGTCCATTGACACGACTGATGCTACGGCCGTTTTGTAAAATTTCACGACGAATAATGATTTCATCACTCAATTCTAATCCTTGTTCATCAAAAATTTCTTCTAGCGCGCGATTACTTTCAATTGAAAAAAGACCTTCAATTTCCGCTTTTGGAGCCCCATAACGAATAACTTCTGTTGTAGCTCGAGCTCCTAACATCATATTCATAGCATCAATAATGATTGATTTACCCGCACCTGTTTCACCAGTTAAAACTGTCATCCCTTGTTCAAAGTTCAAAGAAATTGATTCGATGATAGCAAAATTTTTAATCGAAATTTCCAGTAACATATAATCCTACCAATTTTTAACTTGCTCAAAAATATCTTTGGCTGTTTCTTCACTTCTCAATACCATCAAGATGGAATTATCATCAGCAATACAGCTAAAAATTTGGTCAGAAAAAACAGTCATCAACTGACTCTTGACGAAAATAGTATTCCCTGGAATAACTTGCAAATTAATCATATGCCCCATGCGTTCAGCATGAATAATATTATTTTCTGCCAACTGCAAGCTTCTAACGATTGATTTTGGTAATTCATAAATGTAAGTATTGTCCTTCAATGGAATTTTTACAATACCTAATTCTTTAATATCTCGGGAGACTGTTGCTTGAGTAGCAGAGATACCCGCTTCTCTCAAGTGTTCAACGATTTCTTCCTGTGTTCCGATTTGATAATCTGTAACAAATCTTCTAATTTTTTCAAGTCTCTCTTTTTTATTCATCTTTAAACTCTCTATGCGCTCTCTCTACAACTTTATCTATTTCAATAACAACCTGATTACTTGCCTGGTCTTCTTTTCGCAAATAGGCTAAAAACTCGATATTCCCATGACCACCTTGAATAGGAGAATAGTCCAATCCTAAGACTGAAAATCCTTCATCAACTGCCATTTTAGTAACTGATTCTAAAACATTTTGGTGAACTTTGGCATCTCTGATAATTCCATTTTTACCAATCTGTTCTCGACCAGCCTCAAATTGAGGCTTAACTAAAGCTACAACCTGACCTTGAGCAGCTAAAACTCGGTGCAAGGCTGGTAAAATGAGGCCTAGGGAAATAAAACTGACATCGATACTGGCAAAACTTGGTTCCTGATCAAAATCAGTTTTTTCCGCATAACGGAAATTAAACTGCTCCATACTGACAACACGAGGGTCTTGGCGTAATTTCCATGCCAGTTGGTTAATACCAACATCAACTGCAAAAACTAGTTTAGCACCATTTTGCAACATGACATCCGTAAAACCTCCAGTTGAAGCTCCGATATCAATGGTCGTTTGTCCCTCAACTGATAGATCAAAAATATCTAGCGCCTTCTCAAGTTTCAAGCCACCACGACTGACATACTTAAGTTTCTCACCCTT
The DNA here is from genome assembly GCF_041432445.1 of Streptococcus sp. 27098_8_69. Lineage (NCBI taxonomy): Bacteria > Bacillati > Bacillota > Bacilli > Lactobacillales > Streptococcaceae > Streptococcus > Streptococcus sp. 27098_8_69. The sequence goes on from NZ_JAPVZO010000001.1 coordinate 233,612, forward strand.
GAGTTTCAACTCTGTATCATCAGGAATTTTTTCTCCTGGTTTATCAAATCGTTCACCATTTAAAACAGCGACTACCAAACCTGCCATAACACCACGTTTGGCTTGTTCTCTCGTTTCAAATAAACCTTGTTTGTAAGCTAGTACATCTACTCTTTCCTTAGCCATTGATTCTCAAACTTTCTACTATTTTCACAATTGGTTCTTTGTCAAAGCTCACAACTTGGCTAATCTCTTCGAGTTTCGCATTAGCTTGATCCAAAGTTTGATTGCAAAACGCTATCGCCTGATCTAATCCCAACAAGGCAGGATAGGTTGACTTTTCGGCTTGCAAATCTTTCTGGGGTGTCTTGCCGATTTCCTCAAAACTTGCTGTAACATCAAGCACATCATCTCTCACTTGGAAAGCCAGGCCAATCAACTCGCCAACTGTTTTAAGCTGCTTCTGAAGATTTTCATCCAATCCAGCAATGATTCCAGCCGCTTGGAAAGGAAAGGCTAAAAGTTTACCGGTCTTATTAGCATGAATGGTCTGAAGTTCTTCTAGACTTAACTGTTGACCTTCACCTTCCATATCTAACACTTGACCAGCTACCATCCCCATACTTCCAGAAGCAAGTGATAAATTAGCTATTAAATCAACCTTGGTTTGACTTGGTAAATCAGCTTGAGCAATTAAAGCATAGGGATCCAAAAAAAGCGCATCCCCTGCTAAAATAGCTAGAGCTTCACCATACACCTTATGGTTGGTCAAACGCCCCCGACGATAATCATCATTATCCATAGCAGGAAGATCATCATGAATCAAACTTCCAGTGTGAATCATCTCAAGCGCTGCTGCAACTTGAGCATGTTCCTGAGTGATAGGCACTTGCAAGGAGTCCAAAACTTCTAAAAGTAAATAAGGACGAATCCGTTTACCACCAGCATGGACGGAATAGAGAACAGATTCTCTTAAACTGGACGCAAATTGTTGGTTGCCATAAAAATCTTCAAGAGCTGACTCGACCAATGCTAGTTTTTCCTGCTTGTTCATACAAGTTCACTTTCTGTTCCATCTTCTTGCATCACCTTGACCAAAGTCTTTTCTGCTTTATCAAGTGTTGCTTGCAATTCTTTTGAAAGAACCATTCCTTTTTGAAATGCAGCAATAGCATCTTCCAAAGCAATTTCACCATTTTCTAAGCTTTGAACAATCGTTTCAAGTTCTGCTAGATTTTCCTCAAATTTCTTTTGTTTTGACATCTCTTACCTCTAATTCTACTTGACCGTCCCGCATCAACAGTGATACTTGGTCATTTTCTTTCAAATCTTTCGCAGAAGCGACTACGACTTCTCCTTTTTTGACAATTGCATAACCTCTGGCTACAATTCGACTAGTATCTAGCATAAGGAGAGCTTCTGATAGTCGTTTTACTTCTGCTACTTTTGCATCATAGATCACAGCCATCTGGCTTCGCATTAGTTTTTGAAGTTGGAAAATACGATCCTGATAACGCTGGATTTTGATGATTGGTGATAATTGTTCCAAACGGTGGACTTGTTCTTGCACCTTTTGTTGATTACGAACCAATTCGGCATTCAGTCCTTGCTTCAGTCGCAGCTGTAACTGATCTAAGCGTTGTAGATAACCGTCATATAAACGCTCTGGTTGTCTGAAGATGACCGATTGACTGAGGATTCTCAAAGCTTCTTGTTTCTTTGACAAGGTATGCTTAACCGCTGTAGTCATGCGTTTTTCTTGATTCTGAAGATAGGTCAAAAGATCTAACTTAGTTACTGGTGTCGCAAGTTCAGCCGCTGCTGTCGGTGTTGCTGCTCTCTTGTCAGCAACAAAATCAGCCAAGGTGACATCTGTTTCATGACCTACACTCGAAATAATCGGTAAACGAGATTCAAAAATTGCTCGAACTACAATTTCTTCGTTAAAGGCCCAAAGATCTTCAATGGAACCTCCCCCACGACCAATAATCAGAACATCTAAATCCTTACGTTCATTGGCTCGAGTTATATTACGAGCAATCTCCTTTGCAGCACCCTCACCTTGAACTTTAGTAGGATATAAGACAATTTCCACACCAGGGAAGCGTCTGCTTACAGTTGTAATGATATCCTGGATAACAGCTCCACTACGGCTGGTCACCACACCTATTTTTTTTGAAAATTGTGGTAAAGATTGTTTAAATCGCTCTTGAAACAAACCTTCTTCTGCCAGTTTCTTCTTAAGTTGTTCAAATTGGATAGCTAAGGCACCGACACCATCTGGTTCAGCTTTTTCAATGATAATCGAATAACTTCCACTTGGCTCATAGACTTGGACACGACCAACCACATTGATCTTCATCCCTTCTTCCAAGTCAAATCCCAAACGTTGGTAGACCCCCGACCAAATTGTCGCCTGAATAACCGCTCGGTCATCTTTAAGAGAAAAATACTGATGGGTTGGACGCTTACGGAAGTTAGAGACTTGACCAGTTAAATATACCCGTTCCAAGTAGGGGTCTTTATCGAATTTCATTTTTAAATACTTGGTCAAAGTTGTAACCGATAAATACTTTTCCATCTCTACCTCCTTCTTTTCTCTAGTTTTTCCTGGGTATTATTATACCAAAAATATGCTTAAAAATCTTTAATTTCCACCTAGAATAGTGAAAATACAGGCAATTTATGTGCGAAATTATTTCTTAATATTTTTGCCCCTCGAACAGAAAAAAACCCTTCGGATAAAATCCGAGGGGCTTAAAACGTTGTTAAATCAACGACCGAACTTTTGAGTTTCAAGGTTCGGGATAAAATAGTTCACTGAACTATTTTATTTCTTAAGGTTGTAGAATGATTTCAATCCACGGTATTCAGCTACTTCACCAAGTTGATCTTCGATGCGAAGCAATTGGTTGTATTTAGCGATACGGTCTGTACGTGAAAGTGAACCAGTCTTGATTTGTCCTGCGTTTGTTGCAACTGCGATATCAGCGATTGTTGAATCTTCAGTTTCACCTGAACGGTGTGATACAACGGCAGTGTAACCAGCTTCTTTCGCCATTTCGATAGCGTCGAATGTTTCAGTAAGAGTACCGATTTGGTTAACTTTGATAAGGATTGAGTTAGCAGCACCTTCTTCGATACCACGTGAAAGGTAATCAGTGTTTGTTACGAAGAGGTCGTCACCAATCAATTGAACTTTACCACCAAGACGTTCAGTAAGAGCTTTCCAACCTTCCCAGTCGTTTTCATCCATACCATCTTCGATAAGTATGATAGGGTATTTGTCAACCAATCCTTCAAGGTAAGCGATTTGTTCTTCAGCAGTACGAACAGCAGCGCCTTCACCTTCGAATTTAGTGTAATCGTAAACTTTGCGTTCTTTATCGTAGAATTCTGATGATGCACAGTCAAATCCGATAAATACGTCTTTACCTGGAACATAACCAGCAGCTTCGATAGCAGCGATGATAGTTTCTACACCATCTTCAGTTCCGTCGAAACGAGGAGCAAATCCACCTTCGTCACCAACGGCTGTTTCAAGACCACGACCTTTAAGGATTTTCTTAAGAGCGTGGAAGATTTCAGCACCCCAACGAAGAGCTTCTTTGAATGTAGGTGCACCAGCAGGTACGATCATGAATTCTTGGAAAGCGATTGGAGCATCTGAGTGAGATCCACCATTGATGATGTTCATCATTGGAGTTGGAAGAACTTTAGTGTTGAATCCACCAAGGTAGCTGTAAAGTGGGATTTCAAGGTAGTCAGCAGCAGCACGAGCTACAGCGATAGACACACCAAGGATTGCGTTTGCTCCCAATTTACCTTTGTTAGGAGTACCGTCAAGAGCGATCATAGCACGGTCGATAGCTTGTTGATCACGTACATCATAGCCGATGATTGCTTCAGCAATAATGTTGTTTACGTTGTCAACAGCTTTTTGAGTACCAAGACCACCGTAACGAGATTTGTCACCGTCACGAAGTTCAACTGCTTCGTGTTCACCAGTAGAAGCTCCTGATGGAACCATACCACGTCCATGAGCACCTGATTCAGTATATACTTCTACTTCAAGTGTTGGGTTACCGCGTGAGTCTAGGACTTCGCGAGCGTAAACATCAGTAATAATTGACATTTTTTACTCTCCTTTGAGTTAAATTATTTTACACCTCTATGATACATCAAAAAGATACCTTTTTCAAGAAAAAACGTTATTTTTGTGCAAATTTTCCTTAACTTTGTTAAGTAATCGCTTTCTTTTCCGCCTTATCTATAGACTTTTATGATATACTATATTTATGACTGATATATCTAAACAAATATTAGAAAAAGCCAATGGTGGACTTAAGTTAAATCCAGACGAACAAAGACGTTTTCTTGGTACCTTTGAAGAACGTGTTCTTGGCTACGCTGAACTCGCTACTGCGAATGATGTCAAATTTCAAAAGGCATTTTTAACAATTTTAGAGACTTTTAAAAAAGAAACCGAACCTCTTTTTGTCAAAATTTCTCCTCAGGTAGTATTTGAAAAGCAGGTCTATTATCTAAAACAAGCCAAAGATGCTGACTGCCAAGCGACCATCGTTTCTGAAGATCATAACTCTTCTCCTTTTGGCCTAGTTATCCATAGCGATGCCCCTGTTCAAACAAGTGAAAAAGACCTCAGAAAGGCCTTTTCAGACTTATGGCAGGAAAAAGAGATGAAAAAAGCTCCTACTTCTCTTTGGAAAAAATGGTTTGGTTAATTTTTCTTCAAAGCTAAAATTTGACCAATGTTTGCAGCTGTATCTTCTAAATAGATAGCTGCATTTTTTAAACTATCTTCTAATGGTTCGCTTTTTTCTAGTATTGAAAAAGCAGCTATGACATTCTCAAATGGTAAAGGAGGTAAATCCTCAGCTAAACTACCACAAATAGCAATAACTGGAACACCATTTGGTGTTCTTTTTGCTACTCCGATTGGAGCCTTACCAGATAAACTTTGAGAATCTAACCTACCTTCACCAACGATGACAAGATCTGCATCCGCAACCTTCTGATCAAAACCGATTAGATCTAAACAAGTTTGAATACCAGACACAATTGTTGCTCCAGCATAAGCACATAAGCCAGCTGCAATACCACCACCTGCTCCAGCTCCTTCAAGACTTAGAATTTCAGGTTCAACTTTGTGGTAAAAGTTTTCAACAGCATCATCAACTTTTTGAAATTGAGCTGGATCTAATCCTTTTTGCATTCCAAATGAATGTGTAGCTCCATGAGGTCCACAAAGAGGATTGGTAACATCTGCTAAGATTTTGATACGCACATCAGAAGGAATAGATATAACTTTCTCCTTTGAGATATCAGTAATTTCAAACAAAGACTGACCAATAGCTAGAAGTTCATCTCCATTTTTGTCATAGAACTGGTAACCAAGTCCTGAAGCAATACCAATCCCACCATCGTTACTGGATGTCCCACCAACTCCTATATAGATTTCTTTCATTCCTTGTTCGATTAAATATAGGATCAGTTGACCAATCCCCTTTGTTTGAATCTTCAGTGGATTTCGTTTTTCAATAGGAATTTTAGCAAGCCCAACTAGATCAGCCACCTCGAACAGAGCAAGTTCTCCTTTTTGAACATAAGTCATTTGAATCTCATCTCCAAAGGGACCTGTCACTAAAGCAGTTTTTTCTACAAGACCAAGTGAATTTTTAATGGCATCTACTGTTCCTTCTCCACCATCTCCAACTGGTAAAAGTAAACATTCCGAATCAGGTAGTGCCTTTTTAAAACCTCGTTTAATAGCTTCAGCCACTTGGTTTGCAGGGAGACTCTCCTTAAAAGAGTCAGGCGCGATAACAATTTTCATACACTCATCTTTCTAATCAAAGGAAATCTATCAGATTCAATACTTTTGTTAAATCTCTATCTTCAATTTGAAGGGGAATTTCCTCTTTCACGATTTCTTTGGCACAGAAGCCAATGCCGATTCCAGCTCTCTTCAACATTGCTAAATCATTAGCTCCATCTCCAATAGCAATTGTTCTATCAATTGGTACCTCTAATTCATCAGCCCATCTTACTAGGGTTTCTTTTTTAACTTCTCTGCTGATAATAGGACCAACAAGATTTCCAGTTAAATAACCATCTCTGATTTCCAGTTGATTAGCAGCAAATAATGAAATCCCTAAATCTTTTGCTATTCTTTCAACCACAGGTGTAAATCCACCCGAAACTAGACCCACTTCTATCTGATTTTTTTGCAGAGTATTAATAAATTGCGCAGCATTTTTACTAAGGTGTAGTTCATGATAAATCTTATCAAAAGTATCTACAGATAGTCCTTTTAATAAAGAAACACGTTTTCTCAGGCTTTCTTCAAAATCAAGTTCTCCTCTCATAGCTTGGACAGTCAGTAGAGCTACTTTTTCTTCACATTCTGCTTCTTTCCCCAACAAATCAATAACTTCCTCTTCTATCAGTGTCCCATCAACATCCAGTACACAGAGTCCTTTAATTTTTTTCATATAATTGCCTTACTTTCATAATCTCAAAAAATCGTATGAAGGTATCATACGATTTTAACTATTTAGTTTGCTAAGCTATGATACAAATCAAGATATGACTTGCAAGCTGTATCCCAAGAGAAATCACATTCCATAGCCTGAACTTGCATGTTTTTCCATACGTCAGGATGGTTATGATAAACGTCCAAAGCAGTTTGCAATGCCCAGTTGAGCCAGTATGGAGTTAGGTTGTTAAAGCTAAAGCCTGTACCTGTTCCTTCAATTGGGTTAAAAGCTTGAACAGTATCTCTAAGGCCACCCACCTCGTTTACTAAAGGAAGTGTTCCATATCTCATGGCCATCATTTGTGAAAGTCCACACGGTTCAAAACGACTTGGCATAAGGAACAAATCACAAGCAGCGTAGATTTCTTGAGCTAATTTCACATCGAAAGTAATATTGGCAGAAAGTTTTTCTGGGAATACTTGACTAAACCAAGAGAAAGCTTGTTCAAATCCTGGATCTCCAGTTCCCAAGAGAACAATTTGAATATCCTCTTGAAGCATACGATGCAGGCTTTCAACTACCACATCAAAGCCCTTCTGACGAGTCAAACGTGACACGATACCAATCATTGGCACATCAGGACGTACTGGAAGACCAACTCTTTCTTGAAGTTTCGCTTTATTTTGAGCTTTTCCTGACAAATCAGTTTTATTAAAATGATACTCAAGTAAAGCATCCGTCTCTGGGTTGTACAAATCTGTATCAATACCATTAACAATACCTGAAACCTTACCAGATTCCATACGAAGAATCTGATCAATACCGCAACCAAACTCTGTAGTCATGATCTCATAAGCATAGCTCGGTGACACGGTTGATACACGATCGGCATAAAGAATACCAGCCTTCATCCAGTTAAGACAATCATTCCAACGAACTGTTCCATCAGCGTAGCGCTCAAATCCAACCCTGAACAAGTCCCAAAGCATGCTTTCAGAGAATTGACCTTGAAATTCCAAGTTATGAATGGTCAAAACAGTCTTGATTCCTTGGTAAGCTTGAATCCATCTGTATTTTTCTTTCAACAAGAAAGGAATCATTGCTGTATGGTAGTCATGAGCGTGGAGGACATCAGGGATAAATCCGATACGCTCCATAGCTTCAAGGGCAGCAAGTTGGAAGAAGGCAAAACGTTCACCATCATCGAAATCTCCATAAACATGTCCACGGAAGAAATAATATTGATTGTCGATGAAGTAGAAAGTAACACCGTTTAAAACAGTTTTCTTAATTCCACAAAATTGTCTGCGCCAACCAACATAGACTTCGAATTGAAGGACATCTTCAATCTGATCACCAAACTTGGCTTCTACCATGTCATAGTATGGCAGGATAACAGCAACTTCATGCCCAGCTTTTACTAATGATTTTGGAAGTGCTCCGATAACGTCTCCCAATCCACCTGTTTTTGAAAAGGGAGCGCCCTCTGCTGCTACAAATAAAATTTTCATGAAAGGACATCCTCTGTTACTTTTTCGCCTTTTTTGATGACAACAGGATTTTCTGCTGTACCTCGAACGACAACTCCCTCAGCTATTTCAGCACCCTTATCAACAATTGCATACTCAACTTGTGCACCTTTTCCAACGACAACGCGAGGGAAGATAAGAGATTCTTTAACCAAGCTGTCTTTATTGATACGAACATTACGCGAAATAACAGATTTATCCACTTCACCCTCAATGATACTACCAGAAGCAAATTGAGATGTGTTTACTTTAGAACCAGGTGCATAGTAAGTAGGCTCTTCGTTTTTAACTTTAGTGTGAATCTTTTGATTTGGCGAGAACAAAGAGTAGAATTTATGCGGATCAAGCATATCTAAATTAGCTTGGTAATATGTTTCTACTGAATGAATATTGGCTAGGTAACCTGTATATTCATATGCAAAAGCACCTTCTTTGGCTGCCAAATCACGAAGAACATAACGTAATTTTTCTGGATATTCTTTTTGAGCTTCTTCTTCCAAACGTTTAATCAACCATTGAGTGTCTACAACAAAGATATCTGTCGACATGTTGTAGTATTCTTGGTTTGATTTTTTATCAAAGAGTTTGTGAGAAAGCACATGGTCAGTTTCATCGATATCAAGGATTGCATTTACTTCTGAAATATCTTTCTTAGGTAATTTCTTATAAACTACTGTAATCGGTGATTTTGTTGTATTATGCAAATGGAAAACTTGATTGAGATCAATATTCACCAAAACATCAGAGTTCAAGGAAACTGTTTGGTCTGAACCTGAACGTTTTAAGTAAGTTAAGAGTTGTTTATAGTACTCTTTTCCAACTGTACTGCTTTCTACACGAGTATTGTAGATTCCAAGATAGTAGTGGCTAAGAAGTGTATTCAAGCCCCATTCACGTCCTGAACGAATATGGTCAAATACAGAGCTGATGTTATCTTGTTGGAAAATTCCAAAGATACTACGAACACCTGCATTAGCTAAACTTGAAAGTGGGAAGTCAATCAAACGATACTTTCCTCCAAATGGTAAAGTTGCCACTGGACGGTTACTTGTCAAAGTTGACATATCATGGAAACCAACGGTATTTCCTAAAATCGCTGAATATTTATCAATCTTCATCTGTTGCTACCCCCACTACTTCGTTATATCCGACTACTTGTACTTCTTCTGTACCATCAATTTCAACACCATCAGCGATGACTGCTCCTTCACCGATGATTGCACGTGTAATTTTAGCACCTCTACCAATAACTGCTCCACTCATGATAACAGAATCAACAACTTCTGCTCCCTTACGAACTTGAGCTGCTGTAGAAAGGATAGAGTGTTTTACTGTACCATTTACGTAACATCCATCCACTACAAGAGAGTCTTCTACTTGAGCGAATTCTCCAAGGAAGTTTGGTGGAGCGATAAGGTTACGAGAATAAATTTTCCATTGACGGTTACGGCTATCTAGAGCATTCTCTGGAGAGATGTATTCCATATTTGCTTCCCAAAGAGATTCGATAGTACCAACGTCCTTCCAGTATCCGTTGAATTCATAAGCATAGACACTTTCACCTGTTTCAAGATAGTTTGGAATAACATTTTTACCGAAGTCTGACATGTCTAGGTTGGCCTTTTCAGCTGCAACTAACATATTGCGAAGTCGTTTCCAGTCAAAGATATAGATACCCATTGATGCCTTAGTTGATTTTGGTTCAGCTGGTTTTTCTTCAAACTCAACAATGCGATTGTTAGCATCTGTATTCATGATACCAAAACGGCTAGCTTCTTTAAGTGGCACATCTAAGACAGCAACTGTCAAGCTGGCATTATTGTCCTTGTGTGATTGGAGCATATCATCATAGTCCATTTTGTAGATATGGTCTCCTGAAAGAATCAAAACATACTCGGGATTGATACTGTCGATATAGTCGATGTTTTGGTAAATGGCATGACTTGTACCTTCAAACCAACGATTCCCCTCACTTGCAGAGTAGGGTTGAAGGATAGAAACACCTGTGTCGATGCCGTCTAGACCCCAACTAGAACCATTACCAATGTGGCTGTTGAGAGCTAGTGGTTGATACTGTGTGATAACCCCAACATTGTGGATACCAGAGTTGGCACAGTTTGAAAGAGCAAAATCAATGATACGGTAGCGCCCACCAAATTGCACGGCAGGTTTAGCAATGCTTTGAGTGAGTTTACCGAGACGAGTTCCTTGCCCACCAGCAAGGATTAAAGCTAGCATTTCATTCTTCATTTTCTACTCCTTTTTGAGTCTTATTTGTGACAGTTTTAGCAGGTTTCAAGCGACGTTTGATTTTCCAAATACTTGCACCCATAGCTGGCAAAGTAAAGGTCAATGTCTGCTCATAATCCTTCCATAACCCTTCTTGAGTTTGAACAGTTTGGTTGTGTTCTTTCCAAACTCCACCCCATTGTTCCAACTCTGTATTCCAAATTTCTTCGTAAATACCTGCAACTGGTAATCCAATTGTAAAATCAGGACGTTCAACCGGTGCCATGTTAAAGACACAGACTAGCATCTCACCTTTTTTACCTTTACGAATAAAGGATAGAACACTCTGATCTCTATTATCAGCATCGATGATTTCAATTCCATCATAACTTGTATCAATTTCCCAAAGACAACGATGGTCTTTATAAAGTTGATTCAGTTGAGATGTGAAGTATTTCATCTTAGCATTCATTGGATCTTCAAGGTTTGACCACTCTAATTGCTCTTCTGATTTCCACTCTAAGAATTGACCGAATTCGCTACCCATAAAGAGTAATTTCTTACCAGGGTGACAAATTTGATAAGTATAAAGGTTTCTCAGGCCAGCAAATTGATTGTAACGGTCTCCCCACATCTTATGCATCATACTCTTCTTACCGTGGACAACCTCATCATGTGAAAATGGTAGGAGATAGTTTTCTTTGAATACATACATAAAGCTGAAGGTCACAAGATTAAAGTCATACTTGCGGTAAATGGGATCTTCTTCGTAGAAACGTAGGATGTCATTCATCCAACCCATGTTCCACTTGTAGTCAAATCCAAGTCCACCCATTTCCTTCATGCCAGTAATCTTGGTACCTGAAGAAGACTCCTCTGCAATCATCATAACATCCGGATGAGCTAGTTTAATAACGTCGTTCAAACGTTGTAGGAAATAATAGCCTTCATAGTTGAGATTGCCACCGTCTTTATTTGGTGTCCATGGAGCATTGTCATAATCTAGATAGAGAATATTACTTACAGCATCAACACGAATACCATCTAGGTGATAGAAATCAATCCAGAACTTAATGCTAGAAATCAAGAAAGATTGGACTTCATTTTTACCAAGGTCAAAGTTGAGTGCTCCCCAACCGTAGTTGTTAGCCTTATTATGATCCTGGTATTCGAAAGTCGGTGTACCGTCGTAGTATGCCAAAGCGTCATCATTGATTGTAAAGTGACCTGGCACCCAATCCACAACTACACCGATATTGTTGATGTGACATTCCTCAACAAAGTCTTGAAACTCTTCTGGACGTCCATAGGCATGCTCTAAAGCAAAGTAACCCATGAGCTGATAACCCCAACTCAAACCAAGTGGGTGAGCCATCAAAGGCATAAACTCGATGTGAGTATAGTTCATCTCAACGAGATATGGGAGGAGCTCTTCTTTAAGTTGAGCAAAACTATAAGGGGTTCCATCAGGATTTCTCTTCCAAGATCCTGCATGCACCTCATAAATGTTGACCGGTCTCTCGAAAAATCCCCAACGTTTTCTGCGAGCTAACCAGAGGCCGTCCTTCCATTTTTTCTCAGGTATTTCTGTTAAAACAGCTCCTGTTCCCGGACGAGCTTCATAGCGTACTGCCAAAGGATCAATCTTCATAAGCTGATGACCATTAGCACGAGTAATATGATATTTATAAATATGCCCCTCTTGAGCTAAAGTTGTAAAAACTTCCCAAACTCCAGATTCATTACGAACCATGGGGATTTGATTTTCAGCCCAGTTAGTAAAATCACCAACTAGATGGACAGCCTGCGCATTTGGCGCCCAGACACGGAATGTATAGCCATACTCACCGTCTCTTTCTTCACGATGCGCTCCCAAATAGTGCTGAAGATGAAAATTTTCGCCACTAGTAAAAGTTCTTAAAGCCTCAAATTTATCCATTGAATCCCCCTTTTATTGTAAGCGTTTTCTATATTTCTATTATACTACCTTTTAAGAAAACTTTCAACTAATTTCCGAATTCTCCTAAAATTTTTTTCGAAAATCTTCATATAGTTATCTTAACATTTCTAAAATTTTCATAAATGATAATAGGCGATGGAATTTTCTATTAGCTACTATTACAAAAATAACTCTCATTATTTATATATAAAATAACTCGATTAAAAACTGAACGTTTTTAGATTTCGGTAATATAATATTCGTAGATAACTCTTTTTATATAATTTTACCAAATTTTCTGAAATTTTCAATCATTTTTAGTAATAGTTCCATTTTTATTTTTAGGTCTAGGAATATAAAAAAACTCAAGCATAAATCTTGAGTTTTGGTTCATTTTTTACGCTAAAACATTCAAGACTGCCACACTAACATCGTCAATGGCATTTTCTTGGTTAGAACGGCTATTAGTTACTAACATTTCTAGGTTTCCTGCATTTTCATAGTAATAAGAAGCCCCTTTAGCATTGAATACAACCAAGAAGTGCTCTTCGCCACCATGAATCTCATAAACAATCCAACCACTATTTTCAATGGCTGTATGAACAAATACATGACGGTAGACTTCTTCATAAGTAGGGTATGAAAATGCAATGTTTTGTGTTTTAAGTCGGATAATCTGACGAACAAACTCGATACTATCTTGACGCTCATTGATCAAATCCCAGTTGACTTGGTTGATGCTATCAGGAGCATTGTAACTATTCATAGCTCTCTCACGATCTGCGTGAGTCAACTCGCCATTTTCTCCTGTAGCTACAAGCTTGGTACGGCCAAACTCTTGCCCCAGCTCCATGAAGGCCATCCCTTGCATGAGGAGATTCATAGCCGTCGCTGTTTCTACTTTCTTCATGATACGTTTTTCACTCTCCGTTGGATGAAGGGTTTTAAGCAAATCATGCAAATTGTAGTTATCGTGGGCTTCTACATAGTTAAGAACCTGATTCGGGCTGAGGTAAGAACCCAGTTCTCGGCTTCCAAGGATAGCCTTTGCGACGATCGGCTCAGTACCTGCACCACTGACAAAACCAGATTTGATAGAACCATAGACTTCACAACCTTTAACCGCATCACGTTGATTATCATTAAAGAATCCAATGTTTGGCAATTGATAGGCATTATCTTTCTTAGCCTTATCATAAGGAGCAAGACCAGTTCCCATATCCCATCCTTCTCCATAAAGGATGATTTTAGGATCGACTTCATCCATAGCCCAACGGATCATCTGCATGGTTTTAATGTCATGAATTCCCATCAAGTCAAAGCGGAAACCGTCAATATTGAATTCTTTTACCCAGTAGAGAAGAGAATCAATCATATATTTACGGAACATTTCATGCTCACTGGCAGTTTCGTTACCGACTCCTGTTCCATTTTGATAGGTTCCGTCATGGTTCATTCGATAATAATAATCGGGAACCGTTGTTTGGAATGGCGCATCCATCGTTGAGAAGGTATGATTGTAAACAACATCCATAATAACACCGATACCAGCGTCGTGATAAGCTTGGACCATGGCTTTCAAATCACGGATAGCTTGACCTGGATCATTTGGATTTGTAGACATGCTAGTTTCTGGAGCATTGTAGTTTTGTGGATCATATCCCCAGTTATAAGTTACATTTCCATCTGCGTCGTATTCTTTATGACGGTCAGCAATTGGTTGCAACTGAACATAGTTGACACCAAGTTCTTTGATATAGTCAAACGAAGTCGACTGACCATACTGGTTAACTGTTCCAGTTTGCGCTGCACCTAAGAAGGTTCCTCTTAATTCTGGCGCAACACCAGATGTTTCAGACTTAGTCAAATCACGGATATGCATTTCATAAATGACTGCTTGGCAAGGATTTTCCAAACGCCAAGTTGCTTCTGTACCATGCTTAACCTCAAAACCTTCGACCTGACGATCTTGGTCTGAAATGATGGCTGAACGTTTTCCATCAGGACTTGTCGCTATTGTATATGGATCACGAGTTAATGACTGGTGATGAGGAAAGTCAATTTGGTAGTGATAAGCACGACCTGCTAGGCTTTCTGGAATTGTTAAACTCCAAACACCAATGGTATTATACTTGTGGCTATAGGAATAACTATTTCCTCGCTCCATTTCAAAGGTTTTAAAGATAGGAGCGTCATTCTTCGCTGATTCATAGACTACTACTTGGACAGAAGTAGCTGTTGGTGCCCATAAGCTAAAACTTGTTTCATTTTCAGAAACTTGACATCCCAACTCTCCTTGATAACCCCAGTGGTGGTCAAAACTCGCACTATTGATTGCCTTGTCAAAGGCAAAAGGATTTTGGTCCTTATAGTGTGGACTGGCAATGGCAGGATTTTCAGAATAATAAACTGTATCGTCTCCATCCAAAATCCAAACCTCTGTTAAAAGTGGATAGTAATTGAAGCGAATAGGATATTCTTTGCTGGCACCGTCTTTTTCAACGCTAAAAGTCATGGTCTCAAGTGCTACTTCACTCGATTGAGTCAGTGAAAATTTAGCTCCAAAATATTCTTCTTCTTTGATAAGCTCTACTGAATCTAGAGGTTTTTTGCTGAAACTGCAAGCCTCGTAGGCTTCATCCTTGCGATGGTAATGAATAAGTACAGGATAATTGTACATAGTTCTCCCTAATTTCTAAATTAAATTTGATTTTATATGTTACTCATAATTTCTTGATCAATCGCCTCACGATTCACAAAAAACTCAATGTGATTATGGCATACTTCCAAATCTACTGGTGTATCGCCACCGTATTCTCCATCAAGGTTGAGCATAAATGGCTCTTCCTGATCCAAAGTTTCAATTCGGAGTTTACTAGTTTTCAGATATTCAACATTGACATCTGACACGTGTTGGCCTCCGTTCATGGCTTGAACTAGCAGACTCAACATATCTAGGATTTTATCTGTCTTTACTAGAATAAGCGTGAAATTGCCATCATCCAGCTTGGTATCAGGTGCAAATTGCTCAAATCCACCGATAGAATTGGTCAAGGCAACAAAGACAAGAGAAACTTCTCCTGTAAAAATTCCCCAATCATGGTAAATCCGAACAGGACGGGCTTTGGATTTTGGGAACATCTCGATGCCTTTAGCAACGTAGGCCAGATAACCCAGACGCGTCTTCAGTTCACTCGGAACACTAAAGGTTAACTCTGTAAGAGCTCCTGCCGCAGCAATATTGATGAAATACTTATCGCCAAAGGCACGACCAATATCAATTTGCTTGGTTTCATTTTTAGCAATGATCTTCGCTGCAGCAACTGGATCCCCCATAGGGATTTTCAATGCTCTAGCATAGTCATTGGTAGTTCCGGTAGGAATGATGGCTATCTTTGGACGATGTACCAGAGGTGCAATTCCATTAACCACTTCATTGATGGTGCCATCACCACCAGCTACTAAAACCAAATCAAAGCCAGCTTTTGCAGCTCTTTCTGCTTCTTTCTGGGCTGACAGGGGTTCAGGTTTGGTTTGGAAAGCACTGGTTTCATAGCCTATGCTCTCTAACACTTCTAGGACTTCTGCGATATTTTGCTTGATAATTTCCTGGCCTGATGTCGGATTATAAATGAGACGAGCGCGTTTTTTTTCTTCTTTCATAGCTTACAAACTCTCAAGCCAAGCTTCATCACGAATCTCTATTCCCAGTTCTTGTGCTTTTTGGAGCTTGCTTCCTGCATCTGCTCCTGCTACAACAAGGTCTGTTTTTTTCGACACACTACCAGTAACCTTGGCTCCTAGACTTTCTAATTTATTTTTAGCTTCTGAGCGATTAAGACGCTCTAGCTTTCCTGTCAATACGACAGTTAGACCAGACAAGGATGCATTTGCTGCAACTGTCTGTCCTTTGTAGTCTAGATTAACACCTGATTCTTTCAATTCCCTTAAAAGGATTTCAGAACCCTCTGTAGCAAAATAGGTCTGTAGGCTTTGAGCAATGACACTCCCCAAACTTTCGATACTTGCAATTTCTTCAGGATTGGCTTGTGCTAGTGATTCGATTGAGTGGAAGTTTTGTAAAAGCAACTGACTTGCCTTACTTCCTACATGACGAATCCCTAAACCAAACAAGAGTTTTTCAGCAGAATTTTCTTTGGATGCTTGAATAGCCTGGTAGAGTTTTTGAGCAGATTTTTCCTTGATACCATCTAGCAAAAGCAAATCTTCCACAGTCAAACGATAAATATCTGCAACATCCTTAACCAAATCGGCAGCAAATAGTTTCTCAACGATCGATGGACCAAGGCCAGAAATATTCATAGCATCACGCGATGCGAAGTGCGTCAAGCCTTCCTTGATTTGAGCAGGGCATCGCGGATTGATACAACGAAGGGCAACCTCATCTTCAAAATGCAAAAGCTTACTGTCACAACTTGGACAGTTTGTTGGAATATCTAGTCTTTCTTCTGACACTCGCTTGGATTCTACCACTCGTAGAACAGCTGGAATGATATCCCCTGCCTTATAGACAATGACTGTGTCATCCTTACGGATATCCTTTTCAGCGATATAGTCGACATTATGAAGAGTTGCACGACTTACAGTTGTACCTGCAAGTTGCACTGGAGTAAGATTAGCAGTCGGAGTCACAACTCCTGTACGCCCTACTGTCCAGTCAACAGAAAGAAGTTTCGCTTCTTTTTCTTCTGCTGGGAATTTATATGCTACTGCCCATTTAGGTGCTTTGACTGTAAATCCTAGTTGCTCCTGACCAGCTAGATCATTGACCTTAATCACAACTCCATCGATATCATAAGGCAACTGATCTCTTTCTCGACCAATTTCTTGAATAAACGCCCAAACCTCATCCATACTATGAGCTAATAGACGTCTTTGATTAACCACAAAGCCTAATTGTTCTAAATGTTTCAAAACCTTCTCTTGACTATCCCGAGTTGAAGGACTAGCTTCCTGATAAAGGAAGGTTGCAAGATTACGTTTGGATACTACTGCTGTATCTAACTGACGAAGGGTTCCTGCAGCAGCATTTCTTGGGTTGGCAAATTCTGGCTCCCCATTTTCTTGACGAGATTGATTGACCTGGTCAAAAGAAGCTCTCGGCATATAACATTCACCACGAACAGTAATATCTAATTTTTCTGGTAATGATAACGGAATGTCTTTCACTCGTTTAAGATTTTCAGTGATGTTTTCACCGATGGAGCCATCACCTCGAGTTGCCCCAGCAACAAAAATTCCCTGCTCATAAGTCAAGGAAATCGATAAACCATCAATCTTCAACTCACAAATATAAGTGACATCATCCAATTCTTTACGAACACGCGCATCAAAGGCGTCGAGTTCTTCACGTGAAAAAGCATCCTGCAAACTATAAAGAGGATACTGATGACTATATTTCTCAAACCCATCAAGAATCTTTCCACCAACACGATGTGTCGGACTTTCTGGTAAAACTTGGTCAGGATGAGCTTTTTCTAACTCTACCAATTCACGATAAAGACGGTCATACTCACTATCAGATACAGATGGATTATCACTTGTATAATACTCTGTCGCATAGCGATTGAGCAGTTCAACGAGCTCTTTCATTCTTTCATTCATAGAACCATTTTACCATAAAAAGGACTCTATAAACAATACTCAAGCTCTAAAAAAGAAAATGAGAAGGATATTTCTATCGCTTCTCATTTATTTTTATTTTTTACGATTCAAAATAGCGTTCAAGACGATGGCTACTGTACTTGCAATGACAATACCATTTGAGAAGAACATTTGTAATTCAGTCGGTAAAGTATTGAAGAGATTACTTCCATTCAATCCAACCCCAGCAGAGATAGAAACTGCTGCAATGAGGAAGTTGTGTTCATTGTGTTCGAAGTCTACACGCGCCAAGATTTGCATCCCTTGGAGAGACACGAAACCGAACATGACGAGCATAGCTCCACCAAGAACAGGGCTAGGAATAATCTGAGCCAAGGCACCAAACTTAGGTAAGAGACCGAGCAAGATAAGGAAACCAGCTGCGTAATAGATTGGCAAACGAGTACGAATACCTGAAAGTTTCACCAAGCCTACGTTTTGTGAAAATCCTGTATAAGGGAAGGTATTGAAAAGTCCACCAAGTAAGACAGCAAGACCTTCAGCACGATAACCATTGCGGAGACGAGTGCTATCGATTGGATCCTTGGTAATATCAGAAAGGGCAAGATACACACCAGTTGATTCTACCATTGATACAGTAGCGATGATACACATCATTACAATAGAAGAAATCTCAAATTGTGGAGCACCGAAGTAGAATGGAGTCGGGATATGAACTAGTGGAGCTTCTGCTACTGGAGAGAAGTCAACCAAGCCCATAGTAGCAGCAATAATGGTACCTGCAATCAAACCAATCAAAATGGAAATAGATTTGATAAATCCTTTAGTAAGAATATTAACCAAAAGAATAATGAGAACAGTAATCATTGCCAAAGCTAAACTTTGTCCAGTAGGTTTTTCAACGTTATTTCCCATATTTCCGATAGCAACTGGAATCAAGGTCAATCCGATTGTTGTAATGACAGAACCCGTTACGATTGAAGGGAACAGATTGGCAACCTTAGAGAAGATACCTGAAATCAGGATAACATAAATCCCTGAAGCAATCAAAGCTCCGAACATTGCACCACTACCATGACTCTGACCGATCATGATAAGAGGAGCAACAGACTGGAAGGCTACCCCAAGAACAATAGGCAAACCAACACCAAAATGTTTATTGAGTTGTAATTGTAAAAGAGTTGCAACCCCACACATAAAGATATCTGTTGAAATAAGGTAGGTCAACTGTTGAGCTGAATACCCTAAAGCACTTGCAATCATGATTGGTACCAGGATTGAACCTGAGTACATGGCTAACAAATGTTGCAAACCAAGAACGGCTGCCTGTGAGTGGTTTTCCTGTTGCTTCATTAGATATCTGCCTCCTTGAAGATAACTTTTCCATTTTCAAAACGCTCTAATCGTGCGAGTGATACTACTTGATGACCTGATTTTTCTAGTAGTTCACGACCATCTTGGAAAGATTTTTCAATCACAATTCCGATAGCTTCAACTCTAGCACCAGCCTGTTCAATGATCTGAATCAAACCTTTAGCTGCTTGACCATTAGCCAAAAAATCATCAATAATTAATACTTTATCTTGAGGAGATAAGAACTTCCCTGCAATGGATACGGTACTAGTAACTTGTTTAGTGAAAGAATAAACCTCAGCAGTCAAAATTCCTTCATTCATGGTAATATTTTTTGCCTTCTTAGCAAAAATCATGGGAACATCTAACTGTTCAGCCACGTAAAGGGCTGGAGCAATTCCAGATGCCTCAATGGTTACAACCTTAGTAATGCCCGCATTTTTAAAATGCTCTGCAAAGGTACGACCAACCTCGCGCATCAAGGAATAATCAACTTGGTGGGTCAAGAAAGAATCCACCTTAAGAATATTCTCACCAAGAACGTTTCCGTCCTTTAAAATTCGTTCTTCTAATAATTTCACAATAACCTCCGAAATAAAAAGAGACTTACTAAGTAAGCCTCTAGTAAATAAAGAAATAGATTTAACACCTATCCTTATATCTCTGCAGCTTACTCATTGTTAGGTATTTACGGTACCTTGTAGAAACGCCACGCCAATTCGCGGCATAAATAAGTAATCATATTTTTAGTGAGCATCTCCATTCCAGATAGAGTTCTTCACAATCACATAATCTACATGTCTAAGATCAGCTACCTTTCGACCTCCAGCATAAGAAATCGAACTTTGCAAATCTTGTTCCATCTCAGTTAGGGTATCTTGTAAATGTCCTTTGGCAGGAAGAAGAATTTTCTTACCTTCAACATTCTTATAGGCACCTTTTTGGTATTCTGAAGCTGAACCATAGTATTCTTTGAATTGTTTACCATCAACTTCAACTGTTTTACCAGGACTTTCGATATGGCCTGCAAAAAGTGAACCAATCATAACCATACTTGCACCGAAACGGATAGATTTAGCAATATCTCCATGTGTACGGATACCACCATCAGCAATAATCGGTTTACGAGCAGCTTTCGCACACCAGCGGAGGGCGGCTAACTGCCAACCACCAGTACCAAAACCAGTTTTAACCTTAGTAATACATACTTTACCTGGACCGATTCCGACCTTAGTAGCATCTGCTCCAGCATTTTCAAGTTCACGCACAGCTTCTGGAGTTCCAACGTTACCAGCAATTACAAAAGTCTCTGGCAATTCTTTCTTGATGTGCTGAATCATAGAAATCACGCTGTCAGCATGACCATGAGCAATATCAATGGTGATGTACTCTGGTGCATCAGCCTTTAATTGACTCACAAAATCATACTCGTAGTCTTTAACACCTACCGAGATTGAAGCAATCAAGCCCTGATCGTGCATACGTTTGACAAAAGGAATGCGTCCTTCTTCATCAAAACGATGCATAATATAGAAATATCCACCCTTAGCAAGTTGTTCAGCAACATTTTCATCTAGGATTGTTTGCATATTGGAAGGAACAACTGGTAATTTAAAGGTATGCTTCCCTAAAGTTACCTGCGTGTCAGCCTCTGCACGACTTTTAAGAACACACTTGTTAGGGATTAGCTGAATATCTTCATAGTCAAAGATCGGAAATTCGTTTAACATATTTCTCTCATTTCTCTTGTTTAGACCTTCCTAAAGTTAGGAATAGCCTCGTCTTTTCCAGACAATTACTCTAACAAGTTTACAATAATGTCCGTTTTTTGTCAATTGTAATGACCGAAAACAAATAATGTTCGTTTTTTTCGTTTTCAATCAAGGAGATAACTAGACATTTACCCTGAATTTGTCTTACCTTTTAAATTTCTACCTAGATTTTCGATAAAGACTTTTTCAAAGGACTCCATCTTCCTTACAAAATCTTGATAGCTTTCAACTTGTCCAGGGACTTGGATAGACCATTTCTTCAACAGGGATCCATAGCCTGCTAGCTTACCTATCTCATTATCAACTACCTTTTCCTTGCTCGGAAAAACAAGCCCAGCCTGCTCAGCTTTTAAAATATAAGAATAAGAAATCAGCTGGAACAAGTCTTCACGATTGATTCCCTTTTCAGTCAATTCCAGTTTTTTGTATTTAGCATCTAAGACGATTTTTAACTCTTTATGATAAAAATCTGGAAATATTTTTCTTTCACGATTAGAAAATACTGAAATACCATCCGTCTTATCCTTATTTCTAGGATGGATGAACTCTTTTGGCAACAAAATATGAACATACTCTTCCCAAAGCCAGGCAACATCAAAAAGAATACCATGGATTTTTTGCTCTTGGTATCCTAAACCATGCTCTTCTTTATTTAGGATCATCAGGCAAAGCTCTTGCAATTTTCTGTACTCTCGAAAATAGGCATGACGAAGAGGTTTGGTTTGATTTAGTCTGATAATCTTAGCACGATCAGCTAATTTATAAGAGGGCGTTACACGCACGATTTCAGCTACGTTTTCACGACTAGTTGAGAGTTTATCTAGTACCCCTTGACCAATGCTTTTCTGGTTCTTAATGTATTCAATAGTGTGACGGACCAACTGCATGAGGGGATTATCATAGGTGAACTCTCTCGTTGTGTAGGCAACATTTCCCGTGAAAGGAAGATTTTTCTTGAGATGGTTTCTTACATCAATCACTCCCTTAACATTACTGTCGTTATGAGAAAATCGATGATATTCCTTATAAAGACCTTTTCGAATAGCAGCTTGTAGATACTTGGGAAAGAGATACATCAAAAGTTGATAGAGTTTATCTTCACGCGACAAAGCTACATCTAAACTAGTGAGATTGATATGAAGAACCTTTTGTAAAAGATAATGTAAAAAATAGTCATCGCCTTTAATCGAAAAACGAGAGGAGATTGTTAATCGCTCCTGACCATAGCCCAGAAAACCAATCACATTTCCTGTCTTGATTTCCTGATTGACCGTTTCCAAAATCTTTTGTTTCTTATCCAAATCTGGAGAATATTCTAGGTCATTTGGGAAAACAAAGATACTATCCTCTCGAGAAAGGTTATCCAGTGTTCTATCAAGAAGTGTTTGACTTAGGTTGGGATATTCTGCGACAAAGTCTTCTTTAGCAATTTCATGATGATTATCAGTTATCCGCATCTTTATTTTCATCGCTTTCTTCGTCACCTACATGTTTCTGAATAGTTTGCTCATTTTCTTTTAAATCAAACGCTTTTTTCAATATTTTTAGTTTTTCAACTTCCTCATAGGAACCACGTAGATAATCTTCCAAAAGTGGTTTGAGATAATCAGACCAGAGTAATTCATAGTCAAAGTCTACATCCTGCAACTTAAGGAAATAACTTGGTCCGATATGATAATGACTATTTAATTCCTGAACGTTTTCGATAGCAACATTCAAGTTTCTTAAACGTTTTTTCGCTTCTTCAGCTTTATCACCAAGAGCAGTGTCGAGCATACCTAATTGGCTTTCAGCAGTAACTTCAACAAAACGGAAACGACGACGCATAGCAAAATCAAAGGTATCAACTGAACGGTCAATATCATTCATGGTTCCAATGATATAGACATTCTCTGGAATATAGAACTTGTCATCAGTCTTGTGTAAGTTAGCATACTGAGTAGAAACACTTCCCTTTTCACCACGATATCCAGGGTCGATAGAGAAAAAGAGTTCGCCAAAAATCTTAGAAATCTCACCACGGTTGATTTCATCAATAATGAATACAAAGTTTCTGTCTGAATCAATCGTTGGGGATACATAATCACACAATCCATAACTTTCTTTCATGTGATCCAAAACAATTTTGTGGTAAGTTTGGTACTTTAGATGAGTCTCCTCGCCCTTGTATAAAAGATATACATTTTCTTTAGTGGCAACAGGAGAATCAAACTTCACATTCCCTTGGCTATTTAAACTAGCTGGAACTGAACTACGAGGAAACAAATATTGTCCCTGTTTCTCATTGATAGCATCCGTTAGTTTAGTCCAAGCTTCATCAAAATTATCTTGGCCTCCAGTCTTCTGAGCTGCTTTAGCCTTCTGGCAAAACTGCTTAAAAATACCATCTTGTAATTTAAACTCAATAGCTCCATCCCCATTTGATACCGGTCTTAACCCCTCCACAAAATCCGTATAATCATAGGATGGGTGAAATTGTACAAATCCGATTTGGTCTTCGTTGCCACCCGTTAACTCCATAGCAATTTCTTTAGCAAGATAAGTTTTTCCTGTACCAGGTGCACCACGGAGGATGAGGTTTTTGGATTTTCTTAATATACCACTATAATTAAATAAAAAATCATTCCTTAACATAGTTTCACTTTCTAATTTTTTATACTTTTTCCAATTAGGATGATTCAAAAAATAGTCATAGTCTTGAATTATGATTTCATCACTTGCAGCAAATTTTATTAACTGGTTAGTCTCTTTAGTTCGATACTTAATATCTGATGGAAACCATATTGTTTCTTGCCCCGTAAAGAAAAACCACTCCCTCTC